>DATBGA010000122.1:0-4307 GCA_036558225.1 Candidatus Methylomirabilota bacterium
CTGAACGCGATGCGCTTCACGCACGTCCACGACCCGGACCTGCCGGGCCTCCCGCGGATGAACATCGGCTCGATCATCGGCGGCCGCGGCCGGAGCCACGAGCTGCGCGGAGCGTACACGGTCAGCGACCACTGCACGGCGTACGTCAACGTGCGCTTCAACGCGAGCCAGACCGGCGAGACCGTCCTGGCGGACATCCGGCGGACGCTCGAGGCCCTCGCCGCCGAGGATCCGACCTTCAGGTACGAGATCGAGTTTCCGCCCGCCCTCGAGCGAGGGCTCGGCCGGCTGGCGAAGGCCGCGGTCGACGTGCCGAAGGACGAGCCCGTCGTCCAGATGGTGCGGCGCAACCTCCACGCCCTGACCGGACGAGAGCCGGAGCACTTCGGCGTGCGGCTGCCCCAGAGCTACGCCGGGAACGACACGACGCATCTCTGGGGCGCGGGCATCCCCTGCTGCCTCTACGGGCCGGGCGGCGGCTACACGGACTACCACGACGTCCACGTCTACCTCGAGGACCTGTTCCTCTGCACGAGGGTCCTGGCCCTCACCGCGCTCGAAGCCGCCCTGTGAGCGCCGCAGCCGGCGTGAGCTACGTCGACCCCTCGACCGGCCGCACGTACCCGCTCGACGCGCCGCGCTGGTGCGGCGACGACGGCCGCCACCTGAACCTCGGGCCCGGGCCGGGGCTCGGGCGGGGCGACATCGACGAGGGCTGCGACTCGGTCTGGCGCTACGCCAAGGCGCTCCTCGTCGACGCGGAGGACGCCGTCAGCATGGGCGAGGGCTGGACCCCGCTCGTCGCCGGCGTCTGGGAGGGGGTGCCGGTCCTGTTCAAGCTCGAGTTCCAGATGCCCACCGGGTCGTTCAAGGACCGCGGCATGACCGTGATGGTGAGCTACCTGAGGAGCCGCGGCGTCGACCGGGTGCTGGAGGACTCCTCCGGGAACGCCGGCGCGTCGCTGTCCGCCTACGCGGCGCGGGGCGGACTGTCGTGCCGCATCCTCGTGCCCGAGACCGCGTCGTACCCAAAGATCGCCCAGATCGCCGCGTGCGGCGCCGACGTGGTCACGATTCCGGGCTCGCGCCAGGACGTGGCCGACGAGGCGCTCCGTCAGAGCGCGGACATCTTCTACGCGAGCCACAACTGGCAGCCGATGTTCGTGGAGGGGGTGAAGACGCTCGCCTACGAGCTGTGGGAGCAGCTCGGCTTCCGGGCGCCCGACAACGTCGTCGTCCCGCTCGGCTACGGGAGCAACGTGCTGGGCTGCGAGCGCGGCTTCGGCGAGCTCCGCCGCCGGGGCGAGATCGGCGCGCGGCCCCGGTTCTTCGGCGTCCAGGCGGCGAACTGCGCGCCCTACCACGCCGCCTTCCACGCCGGCGTGGAGCATCTCGTCCCCACGACGATCACCCCGACCGTCGCCGAGGGCATCGCCTCGGCCAAGCCCACGCGGGTCGCCGAGGTGCTCCGCGCCGTGCGCGAGAGCGGCGGCGCCGTGGTGGCGGTCGACGAGGGGGAGATCGTGGAGGCGCTCGGCGCGCTCGCGCGAAAGGGGCTCTACGTGGAGCCGACCGCGGCCGCGGCGGCGGCGGGGCTCACTCGGCTCCTGGCGAGCGGAGCCGTCCAGCCGCACGAGACGACCGTGCTGGTCCTGACGGGCTCGGGGCTCAAGGCCTCTGCCGCCATCGGGGAGCTCCTGAAGCTCGGGGCGCGCCGCGGGGTCAGACTTTGACTTCCGGACATTTCGGACGAAGCTGGAGCATCCCAGGCATCCCTCTCCCGCCCCGGGACGTCGACCGCACGGCGGGGAGGTTCGAGAAGCATCTCGCCGCTCCGCTGTCGCATCCTGTTCCGTCGGAGCGAAAATGTCAGGAAGTCAGAGTCTGACCCCATGCGCCTGACGCCGACCGAGCTGGACCGCCTGACGATCTTCACGGCCGCCGAGCTGGCGCGGCGCCGCCGGGCCAAGGGCTGGCGGCTCACGTATCCGGAGGCGCTGGCCCTCATCTGCGACGAGATGCACGAGGCCGCCCGCGGCGGGGCCTCCTACGAGGAGGTCGTCGCGGCGGCGCGGGGTGTCGTGACCGAGGACGACGTGCTGGAGGGGGTGGCGGACCTGGTCGGCACGGTCAAGCTCGAGTGCCTGTTCGGCGACGGCACCCGCGTGCTCCACGTGGAGCGGCCCATCGGCCCGGGCACGAAGCGAACGCATCGGCAATGAGGTACGTCGTCTTCGGCGTGAACATCGGGAACCTGGACCGGAGCGATCCAGAGGGTCGTCCGACCTCGGCCGAGCTCTGCCGACGCCTTCTCTCGGCGACGGAGGTGGCCGAGGCGGGGTGTGATTTCAACTGATCCCTCACTGCTCAGGACCGATCAGCTCCTCGACGTGAAGCCCGATGTCACGTGCGATCTTTCTCAGGAGTGTCGGTGAGATGTCGCGCCCGGCGTGAAAGGAACTGTAGTTCCGCGACCGTCCTGGTGTCGATACTGCCGGTGGGAGCCGCGCTGCCGGACTTGGACGAAGCCGAGCCGTTCCAGGAGAGCCGCCACCTCGCGGGGCTTCAGTACGGGAATCGAGCCCACGCTTACGAAACTTGAATCGTCTGGACTCCGATGAACTCCGACTCAAGGTGCGGTTCGCCGTCCTCGAGAAGCATCGCGACGACGTCCCGAAGGTTGGCACGAAGCTCTTCAACGGTCGCGCCCTGGCTATGGGCACCCGGCCATCCAGGCACATGGCCGACATACAGCTTGGTTTCGGGGTCGCGCTCGACAACGATGTTGAAGCTGCGCATGCCCAAGCCTCCTGCAGGCATTCTACCCCACGAGTACGCTGTATCGTGGGCGTGGACGATCGACCGGGCCCCCCGGCAGAAGGTTTATCCTGGGCGCACCGGATCGGAAAGGGGGCCCGATGCCCAAAGTACCGGAGGTCGCGACCGAGTCGCAGTCCCGCGAGTGCCCCTTCGGCGACGGCACCTGGCTGTTCCGCGTCGAGCGGCCGACGGGGCGGAGGGCCGCGTGAAGCCGGGCGAGGTCCTGTTCGCCGACGGGCCGATCGCGCTGAACGCCGGCCGGCCGACCGCCGAGGTCGCGGTGACCAACTCGTCCGATCACACGATCTTCATCAGCTCGCACTTCCCGTTCTTCGAGGTGAACCGCCGCCTCGTGTTCGATCGCGCCCGGGCCTGGGGCATGCATCTCGACGTGCCCGCGGGCGACTCGGTGCGCTGGCGCCCCGGCGAGACCCGGACGGTGCGGCTCGTCGCGTACGGGGGCCGACGGACGGTGCGCGGCTTCAACCGGCTGACCGACGGCCCCGCCACGCCCGAGCGTCTGGCCGAGGGCCTCGAGCGGGCCCGCGCGGGAGGCTACGGGCACCGCGACGACGGCACCGGGACGGGACGGCATGGCGGGTGAGCTGAGCCGCCCGGACTACGCGGCGCGGTACGGCCTCACGACGGGGGACCGCATCCGGCTCGGCGACACGGACCTCTTCGCGCGGATCGAGCGGGACGAGTCGAGCTACGGGGACGAGGTCCTCCGCGGCTGGGCGAAGACCCTGCGCACCGGCATCATGATGAGCGCGGAGCTCCCGGCCGCGAGCGAGCTCGACCTCATCGTCACCAACGTCGTCGTGATCGACCCCGTCCTCGGCGTGCTCAAAGCGAACATCGGCATCAAGGACGGCGTGATCGTGGGCGTGGGCCGGGCCGGGAATCCCGACGTGGTCGACAACCCGGACCTCCTCATCGGGTCCAACACCGCCCCCGTTTATGGCCAGGGCTACATCGCCACGCCCGGCGGCATCGACACGCACGTCCACCTGGTCACGCCCCGCCTGATCCCCGTCGCGCTGGCTGCCGGCATGACCACGCTGATCACGGGCGGCCTCAACGAGAACCCCGCCTACAACCTTGAGCACATGTTCCGCGCGTTCGAGGGCCTCCCGGTGAACCTGGGGGTCCTGGGGCGGGCGGCCAGCTACCTCGCGGCCCCCCTCGAGCGCCAGATCGAGTCGGGCGCCTGCGGGCTCAAGGTCCACGAGGACTACGCGGGGTACCCGAGCATCGTCGACCAGGCGCTCACCGTCGCCGACGCCCACGACATCCAGATCGCCATGCACACCGACGGCCTCAACGAGTCGTGCGAGCTCGGCGAGACGGTCGCCGCCATCGCCGGGCGCAGCATCCACGCCTACCACGTGGAGGGCATCGGGGGCGGGCATTCGCCCGACATCCTGGCGATCGCCGGCATCGGCCACGTCATCGGCTCGTCCACGACCCCGACCATTCCCTACGGC
>DATBGA010000123.1:0-13674 GCA_036558225.1 Candidatus Methylomirabilota bacterium
CTGTTGCCGTCCGCGAGGAGCGCGGCCGAATCGACGAGCTTGATCTTCATCGTGATTCCGGCGTCGGCGAGCTGCGCCTGCATCACCTCCGCCTCCTGGACGTTGATCGGGATGTTGTTGGTGGTCAGGGTGAACGAGAAGCCGCCCGGCTGGCCGCCCTCGGCGAGCTTCACCTTGACCTTGGCGAGGTCGCGCTTCTCCGGTGGAATGCTGCTGTCGTACGCCCAGCTGGAGGGCGGGATCGGTCCGTTCGATGCCACGCCGACGCCGAGCCAGACGCCCTTGACGATCTGCTCGATGTCGAGCCCGGAGACCATCGCCTGGCGCAGGGCCCTGTTGTTGAATGGCGGCTTGGTGTGGTTCATCACGTAGGCGAACTGCGCCAGGGACGGCACGTCGACCTCGACCAGCTTCTTGTCGGCCTTGACCGCCGCGACGTCGCGGGGCTGGACGTAGTCCATGACGTCGATCTCGCCCGACTGGAGGCTCGCCAGCTTGACGGTGTCGTCCGGGATCGGGCGGTAGCGGATCTGGTCGAGGTACGGGCCCGCCTGCTTGTTCCAGTAGTTCTCGTTGCGCTTCAGGAGGATGTGGTCGTCCTTCACCCACTCGACGAACTCGAAGGGGCCGGTGCCGGCGCCGCGGGCGTTCCGCTCGAGGTCCGGCCCGCGCTCCTGGACGACCTTCGGGGAGACCATCATGCCGGCGCGGTCGGTGAGGGCGGCCAGGAGAGAGGCGTCGGGCTTCTTCAGGTTGAGCCGTATCGTGTGGGAGTCCACCACGTCCACCGAGTCGATGTTGGCCGTCTCGCCCTTGCGGACCGACTTCGGGTCCGTCTTCATGCGGTTGAAGTTGAACTTGGCGGCCTCGGCGTTGAAGTCGGTGCCGTCGTGGAACTTCACCCCGCGCTGGAGCTTGAAGACCAGGGTCTTGGGGTCGGGCTGGGTCCAGGACTCGGCTAGGCCGGGCTGGAGCCCCAGCTTGACGTCCAGGACGAGCAACGGCTCGTAGAGGTTGTGGTAGACCTGCCGGTCGATCTTGCTGCCGGACAGGTGCGGGTCCATGGTCGCCGCCTCGATGTAGAACGCGACCCTGAGCGTGCCCCCGCGCTTGGGCGCCGTCTGGGCTAGCGCGGCCGGCGTGCCGCGGAGCCCTTGCGACAGGGCCGGCGTGAGCACGCCCCCCGACGCGGCGGCGCACCAGCGCAGGAAGCTCCGACGGGTTGCTCGAGCGCTCTGGCCGAATCCAGACGATGCCATCGTTCGCTCTCCTCAGGGTGGAGGTTTCGTCGTCGACGACCCTGTCCACGGGACCCCCGTCCCGCATGGATGCGATCGGCCAATCGTTTCCCGGCGCCGGCCCGGGTGTCAATGGGCTTCGAGCCCGCGCCGGGACGGCATTGGCTGACGCTCGATGGCCGTGGGGCCGTTCCTGTTGCACGAGGACTTCGTGGGCAACCCGCTGCATTTTCGTCGCCGCGCTCGCGGCCGGAGTCATCGTCTGGCGACGCCGCGGAGCGGCCGGCGCCCCGGCGCGCCTGTGGGCCGCCCTCGGCGCCGCCGGCGCACTCGCGTTCCTGGTCGCCCTGAAGTGGCAGCCGTGGAACAGCCGCCTGCGCACGCCGCTGTTCGTCGTCGCGTGCCCGCTGATCGGCGTGGCGCTCGAGGGCAGACGGCGGCTCGCGGCCGCATGGGCCACGGCCTTCTGCCTGCTGGCCCTCCCGAGCCTCCTCTTCACGTGGCCGCGCGCCCTCGTCGGCGAGGGGAGCGTGCTCACCATGCCGCACGTGGCGCAGCGGTTCCGGAACCAACCCCAGCTCCAGCCCGTCTACGAGGCCGCGGCCGACCTCGTGCGCGACATGCGATGCGAGCGGGTGGGCATGGTCCTCGGCTGGGACGGCCCGGAATACCCGTTCTGGCCGCTGCTCCGGGTGCGGCTCGGCCGCGACGTCCGGGTGGAGCACGTGCTCGTGGAGAACGCGTCCGCGCGGCTAGCGCCGCCGTTCGCCGCCCCCCCCCGTGCGCGCTGATCGTCGTCGGGCGCGAGCGCGACAGCCGGCTCGCCTGGCGGGGCCGGGCCCTCGTCGAGCGCTGGCGCTGGCCGCCCGTCCGCGTCTACGCCCCGGGCCCCTGACGCGCGCCCCCGCCGCGCGCCATGAGCCGCGATGGCGGCAGTCGATAGAGGCGGACCGCGTTGTCGTGGAAGAGGCGCATGCGGTCCGCTTGGGAGAAGTCGCGGACGATCTCCTTGAAGCCGCGATAGATCGTGTCGAGGCTCGCGACGAGCCCGTCCACCGGGAAGTTCGAGGCGAACATCGCGCGCCCGACGCCGAAGAGATCGATGGCCCGCAGCACCACCTCGCGGTTCGACTCGGCGGTCCAGGGCCGGCCCGGCACGCCCAGCCCCGAGATCTTGACGGCGACGTTCGGCTCGGCCGCAAAGGTCGCCATCGACTCGCGCCAGCCGCGGAGACCCTCAGAGCTTCGGTCAGCCGGCAGGCCGGTGTGGTTCAGCACGATGAGCGTGTCGGGGAACGCGCGCGCGAGCGCCGCCGCCTCGGGGAGGTGCCACCAGGACGTCTGGAGGTCGAAGGACAGGCCGTGGCGCGCGAGGCGGGCGAAGCCGGCGCGCCACCGTGGATCGGCCATCGATCCCGGAGCGCCGGACACGACCGCGCGCGGGGACGGCGCCGCGGCGGGCTTGTGACGGATGCCGCGCACCAGAGGGCACGCGGCCTGGCGGCCGAGGACCTCGTCGGCCTCGTCCCGGTCGAGCCGGGCCTGCGCGACGACCGCGGTCGGGATGCCCTCGCGCGCCGCGAGGGCCTCGACCCAGCGCGTCTCGGCGAGGGGGTCCGTCGGATCCCACTCGGTCTCGACGTAGACGGTGCCGACGATCCGGTGGCCCCGGGCGTCGGCGCGGTAGTCGGCGGGCAGATAGGAGCGCCGGAGCGGGCGCGTGTCACCGTAGCGGAAGGGCGGAGGCGGCTCGTCGCGGAGCCACGGGTGCCTCCCGAGCGACAGATCCCAGAAGTGCTGGTGGGGATCGACGATCGGCAGGTCGCCCTCGCCCTGGCCCATCCTCCCGTGACTCCTTACGAGATCACGCGTAAATATCTGTCACATCTAACAATGTTGCGACACACACGAACGTGCGGCCCAGCTCAGGCTCCCGCCCTGACCCGCCCGAGCTCCTTCCAGTCGAACTCGACGCCGTGACCCGGCCGGTCCGGCGCCACGGCCTCGCCGTCCTGGATCAGGAGCGGGTGGGCCATGAAGCGCTCGAGCCCGAAGCCGTGGACCTCGAGGTACGAGGCGTTCGGCACCGCCGCGAGGAGGTGGACGTGGAGGTCGTGGACGCCGTGCGAGGTGACGGGAAGGTTGTGGGCCTCGGCGACGTGGGCGACCTTGAGCCAGGCGGTGACGCCGCCCACGTTCGACACGTCGGGCTCGGGGAACGTGACGCCGCCCGCGTCGATCAGCCGCTCGAACTCGTGGATCGTGCGGAGATTCTCGCCCGCGGCGACCGGGAGCCCGCCCTCGCGCACGATCCGCGCGTGCCCCCGAACGTCGTCCGGGATCGTCGGCTCCTCCAGCCAGAAGACGTCGTGGGCCTGGAGCGCGTGGGCGGCACGGATCGCCTCGTCGGGCGTCCAGCGCATGTTCGCGTCGACCATGAGGGGCATGTCGGGGCCGAGACGCCCCCGCATCTTCCCGACGCGCTCCACGTCCTCGCGGAGGCGCGGGCGTCCCACCTTCATCTTGATCGCCCGGAAGCCCCGGCTCAGGTTGTCGTCGGTCTGGCGGAGCAGCTGGTCGAGGGGGAACTGGAGATCGATCCCGCCGGCGTACGCCTTGACCTGGGGCCGGTGGCCGCCGAGGAGCTTCCAGAGCGGGAGGCTGCGCCGGCGCGCGCGGAGGTCCCAGAGCGCGATGTCGGCCGCGGCGATGGCGAAGGCGGCGAGGCCGCCGCGCCCGACGTAGTGGCAGCCCCACCACATCCGCTGCCAGAGGGCCTCGATCCGCTCCGAATCCTGGCCCAGGAGAAGCGGGACCAGCTCGGCGAGGAGAGCCCGGATCGCCGAGGCTCCCGCGCCGACCGTGTACGTGTAGCCGAGCCCTTCGGCGCCGTCGGCCGCGCGCACGCGCGCGGTGACCAGGTCGAAGTGCGCGATCTCCCCGTGCGTCGAGTCGGAGAGGACGACCGGAAGCGGGACGCGGTAGTGCCCGACGTCGACGGCCGCGATGGTCATGCGAGCCCGAGCTGCGGCGGCCGGCCGGTCAGCGTGCCGCCAGGCGGCGATAGATGCCGGGCGAGCCGGGAGCGTGGGCCCAGAGGCGCTCGATCCGGCGCCGCCAGACGGACTGGGAGCGCGCGCGGTCCCAGGCCGGCTGCCGGCTGACCTCGGTGTGCGCGAACTCGTAGACGGTGAGGTACCGCGGACCCGCTCCCCGGTTCAGATAGCGGCGCGCGCCGTAGACGCCGTTCACCGTCATGTTCCCGAGCAAGTACTCGGTGTTGTACCACTCGTTGAACTCGTCCTCGTGCGCGGGCGGGATGTCGATCCGGCCGATCTGGAGCGCCGGCGGCAGCCCGTGGACGGCCGCCCGCTCGTCGATCCCCGGCGGGAAGATCTGGCCGTAGACGCCCGCGGGGCCGACGGACCCCGGCCGCGCCCCGCCGGGCTCGCCGGGCGCGCCGCCGGGGAGGACCACCGCGTCGAGACGCTCGAGCGCCCGGAGCGTCGTCGACATCAGGCCTCCGCTGACGGCCACCACCGTCGCGTCGTCGCTCAGCAGCTCGTGGATCTCCAGGAAGGCCGGCGCGCCGGAGATCCCCGCGTAGCGCCCGACGGCCAGGACGCCTGCAGTGGGATCCGTGGGCGCCAGGGGGTCGCCGGCCGCCCAGGCCTCCAGATCGGGCCGGCGGGCCGCCGGCACCTCGGCCCAGAGGATCGCGAGCGCCCGGCCCTTGCGGAGCCCCGTCACGAGGCGACGGTCTCGGCGACGATCCGGAGCGCCGTCTCGACGCCACGGAGCATGAGCGGGAGATCCATGCTCGGCTGATCGAGCCCGCTCGCGGCGACCATGGCGGGCAGGAGCGGGAGGTGGATGAACCCCGCCCGGGCCGTCAACTCGCGCATCGCGATCTCGTGAAGCGTCGCGTAGAGAGTCTGGTTGCAGAGGAAGGTGCCCGCGGTGTTCGACACGTAGGCGGGGACGCCCTCCGCCGTCAGGGCGGCGAGGATCTCCGGCAAGGGGAGCGAGGCGAAGTACGCGGCCGGCCCCTCGGGGACGCAGGGCTCGCCCTCGGCCCGGTATCCGGCGTTGTCGGGGATGCGGTAGTCCATCACGTTGAGCGCGACGCGCTCGAGCGCGAGCCGCGATCGCCCCTCGGCCAGGCCCAGGTGGAGGACGGTCGCGGGCGCCAGCTCCCCGAGGAGCGCGGACACGTGGCGTGAGGCCTCGCGGTGGTGGACCGGCAGAACCGCGCTCGCGACGGCGCAGCCTCCGATCCGCCGACCGTCGAGGATCTTCGCCAGCTCCTGGGACGGATTGGCGGTGTGGGACCCGTAGGGCTCGAACCCGGTGACCAGGATCACCGGCTCCGCGACGAGCCGCGCGGACTCGACCGCGGCCGGCTCGGTGCGGAGGCCAGGGTTCTCCGCCTCGCTGACGGCGCGCTCGATGATCTCGCGGAGGTCGGAGGGGACACCGCTCACGTCGTCCACTATAGCCGACGTCGCATGGCGTACACTACACGGTCGATGAGCATCGGGCCCGTGACGAAGTTCGACCACATCGCCATCGCGATGGAGCGGATGGCCGATGCCACCGACGTGCTGGTCGGGCGGCTGGGCGGGCGTCCGGACTCCGGGGGCCCCGGCGGCGGGTTTCGATGGGCGGCCTGGGAGTTCGAGGGCGGCGGCTCCATCGAGGTGATCGAGCCCGCGGGCGCCGACGGCTTCCTCCACCGGTTCCTCACGGCGCGCGGCCCGGGGCTTCACCACGTGACCTTCAAGGTGGCGAGCCTCGCCGACGCCGTCGCGCGCGCCGAGGCCGAGGGCTACCGGCTGGTCGGCCGCGACGAGTCGGACCCGGACTGGCGGGTCGCGTACCTCCACCCGAAGGAGGCCCTCGGCATCGTGGTCCAGCTGGGCCAGTCCGGAGGCCGCTACGGGCGGCGGCCCTGGGAGGTCCCGCGCGGCCCGGCGCCGCCGCCGCCGGCCGTGCGCGTCCTCGGGCTCCGGGCGCGGGTCCGCTCCGCCGACCGGGCCCGGCGCCAGTGGGAGCGCGCCCTCGGGGGGAGGCTGGCCCACGCGACGGACCGCGAGCTCCTGTTCCGCTGGCCGAGCTCGCCGATGCGGATCGTGGCGGAGATCGCGCCGGGCTCGGAGGAAGGGCCGGCGGCGATCGACCTCGCGCCCGGCCGCGACGTGGGCCTGGCCGCGGGTCCCGTCGACCCGCTCGGCACGGCCTTCCGGGTCGACACGCATACTCCCGAGCTCTGAGATACGCGCGAGGAGGATCCCGATGAGCGACAAGGTCGTCCGCAGCGACGAGGAGTGGAAGAAGTGCCTGACGCCCGAGCAGTACCGGGTCCTGAGGAAACACGGCACCGAGCCGGCCTTCACGGGCGAGTACCACGCGTCGAAGGAGGAGGGCGTCTACGCGTGCGCGGGGTGCGGCGCGCCGCTCTTCGAGTCGAAGACCAAGTTCGACTCCGGCAGCGGGTGGCCCAGCTTCTGGGAACCCCTCGAGGGCGCGTCCGTTGACGAGCACACCGACCGGAGCTTGTTCATGACGCGAACCGAGGTGCGCTGCGCCCGCTGTGAGGGGCACCTGGGTCACGTTTTCGACGACGGGCCCGAGCCGACGGGCCTCCGGTACTGCATCAACTCGGCGGCGCTCCGGCTCGATCGGGGCTCCAAGCCGGATCCGAAGTAGACCAAGGGAGTGCTGCCGGTCCGATGGGTCGGCCGGGCGCCGGCGCGGCCAGGATGCGCCGGGGCCTGAGCTATAATGGGCCGCCCGCGGCGCGAAGCTTCCAGAGCTGCGGCCGGCCAGGGCCGGAGCGAGAGCCGGCCACGTGCGACCTTGCGGAGGACGACCCACAACGGTGATCGGATGATCGAGCGCCGCGCACTGCTCCGCACGCTGGGTCTCGGCCTGCTTGCCGTCCCGCTCGGAGCCGAGGCGCAGCCGGCGCGCCGGATCGGGTTCCTCGGTGGCGCGTCGGCGGCCGGGTACGAGCCGCTCGTCGAGGCGTTCGTCCTCGGCCTTCGAGACCACGGCTACGTTCCCGGCAAGAACGTCACGATCGAGTACCGGTGGGCCGACGGGGCGTACGAGCGGCTTCCGGCCCTCGCGGCCGAGCTGGTCCGTCTCAAGGTCGACCTCATCGTCACGCAGGGGACGCCCGCGGCGTTCGCCGCCAAGGGGGCGACGTCGACCATCCCCATCGTCATGGCCATCGTCGGCAATCCCGTCGAGAGCGGAGTCGTCGCCAGTTATTCGCGCCCGGGCGGGAACGTCACGGGGTCGTCATTCTTCTGGGGCGACCTCAACGCGAAGCGATTGGAGTTTCTGAAGACCCTCAATCCGCGGCTCACCCACGCAGCGGTTCTCATCAATCCGGACAACCTGGCGATGGCCGAGCTCTTGCGCGCCATGGAGGAGAGAGCTCAGGCGCTGAAGGTGAGTCTACTGCCGTTGAACGTGCGGCGTCTCGACGAGTTTGCCGCCGCCTTGCAGCTCGCCAAGAAGCAAGCCGAAGCGCTGACGGTGCCCGAGGACGGGGTGTTCCAGGCCAACGCCGGGCGGCTCGCCGACCTCGCCGGCAGGAATCGGCTGCCCAGCATCGGTTTCCGGGCGTACTGCGAGGCCGGCGGTCTCCTGGCATACGCGGTGGACTTTCCCCACATCTGGCGCCAGGGGGCGATGCTGGTCGACAAGATCTTCAAGGGCGCGAAGCCGGCGGACCTTCCCATCCAGCAAGCCACGCGGTTCGAGCTGGTGATCAATCTCAGGACCGCGCGGGCGCTCGGCCTGACATTCCCGCCGGAGCTGCTGGCGCGGGCCGACCAGGTGATCCACGAGTGAGCGCCACGACCGCCCCGGGCGGCGCGAGGCCCCGAAGGGTGGGGACCGCCGCGACGCGGACGGCCGCGCCGACCGGCGCCTACAGCCAGCCGGTCTTGCGGAAGCGGTAGAAGAGGTAGACGTCGATGACGGCCATGATCAGGAGCGCGACCGGGTAACCCAGGTGCCAGCGCAGCTCGGGCATGTTCTCGAAGTTCATGCCGTAGAGGCCGGCGATCATCGTCGGCACGGCGACGAGCGCCCCGTACGCCGCCAGCCGCTTCGTCGTCTCGTTCTCCTGCATCGTGCTGAGCGACAGGTGCACGGTCATGGCCGTCGTCACCATGTCGCGGATCGAGTCGACGGACTGGTTGAGCCGTGCGAGGTGATCGTACACGTCCCGGAAGTAGTCGCTCATGCCCGTGCACACCTGCGGCACGCGGCCCCCGTAGAGCTTGCTGGTCGCCTCGAGCAGCGGTCCCACCGCGTGCTTCAGCACGACGAGCTTCTGCCTGATGCTGTAGAGCGCCTCGATCTGGGTGCGGGCGGCGCCTCCGGCGAAGATCCGCCCCTCGATCTGCTCGAGCTCGGCCTCGAGCGCGTCGATCGCGGGGAAGTACCGGTCGACCACCGCGTCCATGAGCGCGTAGAGGACGTACCCCGAGCCATGCCGGAGCAGCTCCGGCTCCCGCTCGCATCGCGCGCGGACGTCGGTGAGCGCCCGCTCGCTGCGGTGGCGCACCGAGAGGATGTAGTTCGGACCGGCGAAGATGTCCACCTCGCCCACCCGGAGCTCGTCGCCGTCGGGCTCGATCGTCTGGATCACGGCGAAGAGCGAGTTGCCGTACTCCTCGACCTTCGGTCGCTGGTGGCCGTGGCGGGCGTCCTCCACGGCTAGGGGGTGGAGGTCGAACTCCTCCTGCATCTCGGCGAGCTCGGTGTCGGTGGCCTCGCGGAGCGCCACCCAGACGAAGCAGTCCCGCCGGCCCACGTAGTCGTGGATTTCGTGCGGGGTGATCTCGGCGAGCCGCTTGCCGTCCTGGTAGGCGACGCAGTTGACCAGCATGGCCGTCGTCCGCGCCCATCTTAGCGCCGCCGGGGGCGGCCGGGCCAGGTTTCGGCTCGCCGGGCGGCGGTGGGCCGGCGCGCGGCCCGGTCCACGCAGGCGCCGGCCGCGTCAGGCCGCGGTCCAGCCCCCGTCGATGCCGAGCGCCTGGCCGGTGACGTAGGCCGCGTCCTCGCCGGCGAGGTAGACGGCGGCGGCCGCGACCTCGGCGAGGGTGCCCCGCCGGCCGGCCGGTGTGACGGCGCGGATGGCCTCCTCGCTCGCGCCCACGCCGCCGGCCATGGGCGGCGCGTCGGCGCCGAGGATGCGCGCGGAGTTGGCCCGGAGGCCGGTCTGGATCGCGCCGGGGCAGATCGCGTTGACCGTGATACCCCGGCCGGCGTAGGCGATGGCGAGCTGGCGGGTCAGCCCGACGACGCCGTGCTTGGCCGCGGTGTAGGCGGGGCCGCCGCCCGAGCCCACGAGCCCGGCGACCGAGGCCACGTTGACGATCCGACCGCGCCCGGCGGGCAGGAGGTCCGCGAGGGCGCGCTTGCACCCCCAGAACGTGCCGGTGAGGTCGATCGCGACGACCCGCTCCCAGAGCGCGGGCGACATCCGGTCGGCGGGCGTGTAGCCGTCCAGGACCCCCGCGGCGTTCACCATGATCGCGAGCGGGCCGAGGATCCGCACGGCCTCGGAGACGGCGCGATCGACGTCGGCCCACCGGCTGACGTCGCCCTCGAGGAAGACCGCGCGGCCGCCGCCCGCCGCGACGCGCTCGGCGGTCTCCCGGCCCCCGTCGGCCAGGAGATCGACCAGGGCGACGGGCGCGCCTCCGGCCGCGAGGGCCTCGGCGATCGCTCGGCCGATGCCCGAGCCGCCGCCGGTCACGATCGCCGTTCCCGGGACCAGGCGGCCCATCACGCGGGGAGGGGGCGCGCGGGGGCGAGGGCCCCGATGACGGCCACGGGAAGAGAGAAGCCGAGCTTCATCGCGAATCCCCGCGGCGCATGATACGCGATCGCCCGCGGCCTCGGGAAGGCGGCGTGTATGATGTCCCTCGTTGCCGGGGCCACTCGGCGCGTTGCTGAACGGATCACGGACCGCAAGGAGAGACGCATGGGCAGGCTCGAGGGCAAGGTCGCGATCGTCACCGGCGCGACGAGCGGCATGGGGAAGCGCACCGCGGAGCTGTTCGTCGCGGAGGGGGCCACCGTGATCCTCTCGGGTCGCCGGGAGGCGGAGGGCGAGGCGGCCGCCCGCGCGCTGGGCCCCCGCGCCCGGTTCGTCCGGGCCGACGTGTCGCGGGAGGACGATGTGCGCCGCCTGATCGCCGCCGCCGTCGACGGTCACGGACGGCTGGACTGCCTGTTCAACAATGCGGGCGGCCCCGGCCCGCGGGGCGGCATCGGAACGATCCCGCTCGACGCGGCCGAGCGGTCGATGGCGGTGAACTTCGGGGGTGTGCTCCTCGGCATGAAGCACGCGGCCCCGGTCATGGTGCGGCAGCGCGCGGGGAGCATCGTCAACAACGCGAGCGTGGCCGCCAGCCGGGCCGGCTACTCGTCGTCGATGATCTACAGTGCCGCCAAGGCCGCCGTCGTCCAGCTCTCCCGCTGCGTGGCGATGGAGCTCGGGGAGCACAACGTGCGCGTGAACTGCATCTCGCCCGGCGCCATCGTCACCGGCATCCTGCTGAAGGCGCTCGGCCTGCCCCACGACCGCGCGGACGACGTGGCCTCGGAGCTCACGGAGCGGTTTGCCGCCCAGCAGCCCATCCCGCGGGCGGGCTCGGTGGACGACATCGCCCACATGGCCGTCTTCCTGGCGAGCGACGAGTCCTCGTTCGTGACCGGCCAGGACATCGTCGTCGACGGGGGCCAGATCACGGGGCGGCTGTGGACGCCCCAGCAGGAAGGGCTCCGCCAGCTCAAGCAGGCGTTCGGCCTACCGGCGGAGGGCTGAGATGGCCGCCGCGCCGGCGTCGCTGCGCCCGGGCCCGGACCCGAGCTACCGGTTCCTGCCGGGGGGCGAGCCGTACTCCTCCGGTGTCGTCGCCGCGCCGGGATGGGAGGTCGTCCACGTGACCCTTCAGGCCCCGGTGCCCTGGCGCGACGGGTTCGGGGCGATCGAGCGGCATCTCCGCGCGCTCGGCCGTCCCCGGACCGCCCTCTGCGCGATCGAGCTGCGCGTCCCGACGCCGCTCACCTTCGCGGGCTTCGCCGAGTTCAACACGGGCTACCGCGCGCTCCTGGGCGAGTGGGGGCTCCTCGTCGACGGGCGGAACCCGGTGGCCCGGACCAACGTGGCCCCGGTCGTGGCCCCGCCCGCCGTCGCGTCGCTCTACGCGTTCTCCCACACGGTCCCGGCGGAGGCGGCGGGCCGCCCGACGTTCGTCGCGGCGGGATCGGGCGAGCTCCGGCCGGGTCCCGCCTCGCGGGCGAGCGTGGTCCGGCCCGACGACACGTCGCCGGACGCGATGCGAGAGAAGGCGGCGTACGTGATGGGCGTGATGCAGGCCCGGCTCGCCGGGCTCGGCGCTGCGTGGGCGGACGTGACGGCGGTCGGCATTTACACCGCGCATCCGCTGGAGGGCTTCCTCGCGACGGAGATCCTCGCGGCGATGGGCCCCGCGGCGATCCACGGCGTCCACTGGTACCTGTCGCACCCGCCGATCGCGGGCCTGGCCTACGAGATGGATCTCCGCGGGGTCCGCCGCGAGGTGGGCCTCCTGGTCGCCGGTGGCGCGTGAGCTGCACGCCACGCCGGGCCTCGCGAGATTCGAGCGGGGGCTGCTCGCGCGGCCGCGACGGATGAGCGCGAGCGGGCGGTTGCGGCGGCACCGGCGGGCCGGCATGCGACGCCACGGCCACGTGCCCGGCGGCTTCGGCGCCCACGGGAACCCGCGCGACTTCCAGCTCATGCTCGGCCGCCTCGAGGACCCCGCGCGGGCGCGCTGGCAGCAGCCCGCGCGGCTGGTTCGCGCGCTCGGCCTCCGACGGGGCCAGACCGTCGCCGAGATCGGCGCGGGCACCGGCTACCTGGTGCGGCGGCTGGCGCGAGCCGTGGGGCCCCGGGGACGCGTCTACGCCGTCGACGCGGAGCTGCGGATGCTGGCCATCCTGGTCGAGCGCCTTCGCCGCGGCGGGCTCGGCAACGTCACGCCCGTCCTCGGCCGGGACGACGACCCGCTCCTGCCGGAACGCTCCTGCGACCTCATCCTCGTCGTGAACAGCTATCACCACCTCCCGGGTGGGCCGCGCTACCTCCGGCGGCTCCGCCGGCTGCTCCGGCCCGGAGGCCGCCTCGTGAATGTCGACTTCCATCGCCGGGAGACGCCGGTCGGCCCGCCCCTCGAGCGCCGCGTCGCGCGCGAGGCCTTCCTCCGCCACGCCCGACGGGCCGGCCTCCGCCTCGTCCGGGAGGCGACGTTCCTTCCGTACCAGTACTGCGTGATCCTGGCCCCTCTTGCCCGGCTCAAGGGCTCCTGATAAGGATGGTGCGCTTCCACGGAGAGGAGGCGACCCGATGCGGCCAATGGGCGCACGCGCGGAGCACGAGCTGGACGACAGGACGCCGACCCTGCGCATCCCTCCGCACCCCCCGCTCCGCGAGTACTACGACGCGAGCGAGTCCCGGCAGGGGTTCCTGAACGAGCTCTTCAATCGCACGGCGTATCAGTACCGCGCGATCGACAAGGCCATCGGCTTCGGCTCCGGTCTCTGGTATCGCCGGCAGGCTCTGCGCGGCGCGGGCCTCCGGCCGGGCATGAGGGTGCTGGACGTCGCGTGCGGCCCCGGGCTGACCACCCAGTGTGCGCTCGACCTGGTGGGCCCGACGGGCTACGTCATCGGTCTCGACCCCAGCTCGGGCATGCTCCACGAGGCGCGAAAGGGCCCGTGCCGCAACCTGATCCAGGGAATCGGGGAGCAGCTGCCCCTTCCGGACGCCAGCTTCGATTTCCTGAGCATGGGATACGCGCTCCGCCACGTGTCGGACCTGCGCACGGCCTTCCGCGAATACCGCCGGGTCCTCCGGCCGGGCGGCATCGTCCTCCTGCTCGAGATCTCTCGCCCGCGGTCGGTCGCCCTCCTGGCGCTGTCGCGCTTCTATATCAAGACCGTCATGGGCGTGGGCTTCGCCACCGCGACCGGGAACCGGGACATGCGCACCCTGATGCGCTACTGGTGGGACACGACCGAGCACTGCGTCACCCCGGCGGCCATCTTGGCGGCCCTCGACGACGTCGGCTTCGCCGACTGCGACCTGGCGGAGCAGTTCAACGGCCTGCTCCGGAACTACCGGGCGGTCAGGGCGTGAGCCGCTCGAGCTGACCCGGACGCCGGAGCGGACCGTCTCCATCACGACCTGGGGCCGGCCGGTGTCCCGGCGGCGCAGCCCCGGCCCGGGAAGGTGACGCCATGATCGAGCCGCGATTCGACGCGGATGCGAGCACGCGCGAGGCCTGCCGGGCGCTGCACGAGCAGAACCGGCTCGCTTGGAACGAGGCGACGAGGGCCCACAACAGCCACAGGGGAGACCAGG
>DATBGA010000124.1:0-14698 GCA_036558225.1 Candidatus Methylomirabilota bacterium
CGGCGAGGGTGCCCTCCCCCACCCCGAAGAAGACGACGCGCAGGAGGTAGGGGCGCTCGCGGAACCGCTCCTTGATCGCGTCGAACTTGCGGCGAAAGATCTCCGGGACCCCCGGGAACACGTGGACGTTCTCCACCACCACCACGGGGACGATCAGGTGGTCCGACGCGAGAAGCTGGGCGCCCTCGGGCACCTCCGCCATCTTGAGGCGCGCGTCGTTGATCCGCGCCTGGTACACCTCCTCCAGCGCCGCCGCGAGGCCGGGATCCCGCACGACCCGCCGTCCGAAGGCGCGCGCCACCCCCTCGATCGTGACGTCGTCGTGCGTCGGCCCCACGCCGCCCGAGGTGAACACCCAGTCGTACGCCCGGGAGAACTCGGCGACCTCGCGCGCGATCAGGTCGACCTCGTCGGGGATGACCGCGACCTTGCGGACGTCGACGCCGAGCTGACGGAACTCGCGGCAGAGGTAGAGCGCGTTCTGGTCGGCGACCTTGCCCGACAGGATCTCGTTCCCGATGAGGATGATGCCGGCCGTCTTCGCCATGCTGGCCCGGTTACCCGTCTCAGCCGCGGGCGAACTCGTCCTTGGCGGCGCGAACCTGCGCAGGGTCCGCCAGGAGGTCGTACGCCGTCATCGCCATCGTCTTGGCGGCGGCGACCATCCCGGCGTGCGCCAGCGGCTCGATCGCGGCGTCGGCGAACTCGCGGGTGTGGATCGCCATGCCGGTCGGCGCGATGGCGACGAAGGGCTGGATCGTGGGGAGAACCTGGCTCACGTTGCCGACGTCGGACGATGGCAGCCGGTCGGGGATCGCCTCGCCCTCGACGAGCCCCACGCCCGTCATGTTCGCGGCGAAGAGGTCGAGGAGGGTCTGGTTCCGCTTGAGCGGCTGGTAGACCATCTCGTGCTGGGTCACCGTCAGCGTGGCGCCGGTGGCGCGGGCCGCACCCTCCGCGCAGGCGACCACGCGCCGGTAGAGGTCCCACATCGTGTCGAGCCGCGGCGCGCGAACCTGGAACGTCGCCTTCGCATATTCGGGGATGATGTTCAGGGCGGCGCCGCCGCTCTCGATGATCCCGTGGATCCGGCACTCCGGCCGCACCTGCTGCCGCAGCATGCTGACCGCGTTGAACGTCTGGATGCAGGCGTCGAGCGCGTTGACCCCGGCCCACGGATCGGTCGCGGCATGGGCCGCCTTCCCCGTGTACTCGACGTGGACTCGCACCCTGCCCAGCAGGTCCTGGTGGAGGAGGGTACGGTCGAAGCCGTGGATCATCATCGCGCAGTCCACGCCCTCGAACACGCCGGCCCGGATGAGCTTCACCTTGCCGCCGCCGCCCTCCTCGGCGGGCGTGCCGACGACCTGGACCCGGCCGGCGGGAAGCCGGGAGCTTAGGACCGCCAGGGCCGCGCCGGCTCCCGCGCCCGACGTCGCGATGATGTTGTGGCCGCAGGCGTGACCGATCCCGGGCAGCGCGTCGTACTCGCACAGGATCGCGACCGTGGGTCCGTCCCCGGTCCCCGTCACCGTCGCCCTGAACGCGGTCGGAACACCGCCGACCCCGCGCTCCACGCCGAATCCCTTCGTCTCGAGGAACGCACACAGCCAGCCGCACGCCTGGACTTCCTCGTAGCCCAGCTCCGGATGGTCGTGGATCTTCCGTGACAGCGCCTCGAGCTCGCCGGCCAGGCCGTCGACGGCACGCTGGATGTCGGTCTTGACGGCGCTCACGGGGACCTCCTGGATCAGGGAGCGGCCGCGTGATCCCGCGGCCCGAGCGGAGCGTAACACGAGGGCACGCACCGCTCAACGTCGCCGGCCGCCGGCGCCCCCGCGTCGGTGACGCCTGGGGCCGCGTGCGCTAGAATGGGTCCGCGGCGAGTCCATTCCCGAGCGCGCGGAGGCGGGCTGATGACCCACGGTCCCGAAGATTCCCCGATCCGTCTGTCCGGCTGGGCGCTGATCCTTGGCGCCTCCTCCGGGTTCGGCGAGGCCACCGCGCTCGCGCTCGCCGGCGCCGGGATGTCGATCGTCGGCGTCCACCTGGATCGCAAGGCGACGCTCCCGAACGCAGAGCGGATCGCCGCCGAGATCCGGCGGCGAGGCGGCCAGGCGCTCTTCTTCAACGTCAACGCCGCCGATCCGGCCCGCCGGGCAGAGGTGCTGGACGCCCTGGAGCGGGAGCTGGACGCGCACGGCGAGCGTGGCCGGCTGCGCGTGCTGCTGCACTCCCTCGCGTTCGGCACGCTCCGGCCGCTCGTGGCCGACAACCCGAAGGAGTCGGTGTCCCAGGACCAGATGGACATGACGCTCGACGTCATGGCCCACAGCCTCGTCTACTGGACGCAGGACGTGGTGGCCCGCGGCCTGATGGGCGCTGGCGGGCGCATCTTCGCCATGACGAGCGGCGGCGGCACTCGCGTCCTCCCGAACTACGGGCCGGTCTCGGGCGCCAAGGCGGCGCTGGAGTCCCACGTGCGCCAGCTCGCGATGGAGCTCGCCCCCCGGAGCATCACGGTCAACGCCGTCCGGGCCGGCGTCACCGACACCCCCGCCCTCCAGAAGATCCCCGGCTCCGATCGCATCAAGGCCGGCGCCCTCGCCCGCAACCCCGGCGGGCGCCTCACCACCACCGAGGACGTGGCCCGGGCGATCGTCGCCTTCTCGCACTCCGCCACCTACTGGATGACCGGCAACGTCCTCGGGGTCGACGGCGGCGAGGACGTCGTCGGGTAGCGGCGGGGCCGCCCCTGCCGCGTATGACACCCCTTCACGCGATCGTCCTGGGCATCGTCCAGGGTGCGACGGAGTTCCTGCCGGTCTCCTCGTCCGGGCACCTGATCCTGATCCCCCGACTCTTCGGCTGGCCCGACCAGGGCCTCGTCTTCGACGCCGCGGTCCACCTCGGGACGGTCGCCGCGCTCCTCATCTACTTCGCCACCGAGCTCCGGAGCCTCGCCGCCGGGATCCTCGAGAGCCGACCGGCCGACCGCCGCCTCGCCGCCGGCGTCCTGCTGGGCTCCATCCCGGCCGGGATCGCGGGCCTCGCCTTTCACCACGCGATCGAGTCACAGCTGCGCTCGGTGACGGTGGTCGCGGCGTCGACGATCGTCTGGGCCCTCGTCCTCTGGTGGGCGGACCGCCGCGCGGCGCGGAACCGCGCCGGCCAGCTTCGCGAGGTAGGCATCGGCCAGGCGCTCGTCGTCGGCCTCGCGCAGCCTCTCGCGCTGATCCCAGGGACGTCGCGCTCGGGGATCACGATCTCGGCCGGGCTGTTCGCAGGGCTCGATCGCGCCACGGCCGCCCGCTTCGCGTTCCTGCTGGGCCTCCCGGTGACGCTGGCGGCGGGGCTTCTCGAGGCGTCCGGCCTGCTCCGCGCCGGCATGACGGGGGACGGGGCCGGCGTAATCGCGCTCGGCGTGGTCACCTCGTTCGTGGCGGGGCTCGCGGCGATCCGGTTCCTGGTCGGGTACCTCCAGCGGCGGACGCTGCTCGTGTTCGTGCTCTACCGGATCGCCCTGGGAGTCCTCCTCTTCTGGCTCGCTCGCGGCTGAGGGATCGCGCGCGGGACCGAGCCGTCAGCCCTGCGGCCAGTGCCGCCACCAGACGCGGCCGGCGCGCACCGTGAGCCGGGGAATCCAGCGCTTGGCGCCCTCCAGGACGTTGCCGTCGGCATCCTGATAGGGAAAGCGCCCGTCCTCGACGGAGAACACCGCCGCGTCGCCCGCCGCCCCCGCGGCGAGGGACCCCAGGTCTCCGCTGCGGCCGATCGCCCCCGCCGGCGTCGCCGTCGCCGCGCGGACGACGCCGGGAAGCGGCATCCCGAGGCTCAGGAACTTCGAGAGCGTCGTCGGAAGGTCGCGGACGACGCCAGCCCGGCCAGGCCGCGTCAGGTCCGAGGAGATCGTGTCTGGGTAGAAGTCCTGCTCGAAGGCCCGGCGCGCCACGGGGAAGTTCACGTGGTTCCGGCCGTGGGCGACGTCGAAGACGACGCCCCGGCGGCGCGCGGCCCGGACCGCGTCCTTGATCCGGCCCTGCCCGTCGAGGATGCCCGAGCCGCGGCCGTGGAGGAAGTGGCTCACGATGTCTCCCGGCCGGAGGAGGGCGAGGACTTCCCCGTACTCCACGGGCGGGTTGTTGACGTGCACGATCACGGGCACGCCGGCCGCCTCCGCCGCCCGGAGCCCCCGGCGGAGGGGCTCGAGCCCGTGCTGGGCGACGACCTCGGTCTGGATCCGCACCTTCACGCCGAGCACCACGTCCCGGTGCTCGCGCGCCACGCCGGCGGCCAGATCCGGGTCCGAGTAGTCGAGGTAGCAGTGCTCCCCGATCCCGAGGTGGCTCAGGCCGATGGCCGCGATGTGAAGGAATCCGAGCACCCGCGTCTCGGCGCGCGCCATCACGTACTCGCGGAGCCCCGCGAAGTTCGCCGCGCCGGTGCTGCCCGCGTCGCACAGCGTGGTCACCCCGGTCGAGGCGCACACGGGATCGGTCTCGATTCCCAGGTCGTGGCCGGCGATGAACGCGTGCGCGTGGAGGTCCACCAGTCCCGGCGCCACGTAGGCCCCCGACACGTCGACGACCTCCCGCGCGCTCTCGCGCGGGATCGCCGTATCGACCGCCGCGACCCGGCCCGACGCGAAGGCGACGTCACGCCGGCCGTCCACCCCGGAGGCGGGGTCGATCACGTGGCCGCCGGTCAACAAGAGGTCATGGCGCATCTCCGTCTCCCCTGTCGCGCCGCTCGAAGCGTCGCAGCACGTAGCCGAGCACGAGCACCGCAAAGCCCAGAACGAGCCCCACGTGGAGCCGCGCCCCGCCGCGAGGGGGCTCCCCGAATGCGTCGGCGATGACCGCCGCCGCCAGGATCACGACGCCGCTGATCGTGACCCCGGGCCAGGCCTCGTGCGCCTGCCCGATCCGCGGCCGCCAGCGCGTCACGCGGGCGGTGATAGCACGCGGTCGAATCGAGGGTCAAGCGGGCCGCGCCCAATCATGGAACGGGATCAGCCCGTTGAGCGTTACGATGACACTTGGCATGGGCGACCGCGGCGGCTCTCCGAGCCCGACCCGGCAGTTCGCCATCCTGAGCCTTCTCACGATCGGCGGCAGCACGCTGGTGGTGGGCCTGGTCCTGGCCCACTTCGTCGAGCAGGCGATCCTCGAGCGCGAGTGGACGTCGACGGCCGCCTTCGTCCGGGCCGCCGCTCACGATCAGCTGCGGCCCCAGGACTTCGCCATCCGGCGGCCCGTGACGCCGCCCGACTCCCAGGACCGGCTGGAGGAGTTCACTCGCCAGGTGCGGCGCCTCCCCGAGGTCCTGCGGCTGGTCGTCTATGGCCCCGACGGGCAGCCCCTCTGGAGCGACGCCGAGCGCGACTTCGAGCCCCACCACTCGCCCGCCGCGGTTCGCGCCGCGCTCGCGGGGCGGACCGACGCGGCGCTCGAGCCCGGCACCCGGGCCGGCCACGAGCGGGTCGCGCTCTCCGTGCCGGTGACGTTTCCCGGAGAGGGCCGCGTGGCCGGCGCCGTGGAGGCCTACGTCGACGCGAGCCGCGTGGTCGCCGCCGTCCACCGGGCCCGGATGATCCTCTGGGGCCTGGCCCTGGCGTCGGGCGCGCTTCTCTATCTCGCGCTCTACGGGATCGTGTGGCGCGCGTCGCGGACGCTCCGGACCCAGCACGCCGCCCTTGCCCATCGGGCCGAGGAGCTCGCGCGGGCCAACACGGAGCTCCGCGCTCTCCAGGACCAGCTCGTGGCGGCCGAGCGGCTTGCCGCGTTCGGCGAGGTGACGGCGGCGGTGGCGCACGGCCTCGGCAATCCCCTCGCCGCGATCCGCGCCTCCGCGCAGGTCGCCCTTCTCGACGCCGACGGACCGGTGCGGGAGCGACTGGTCCAGATCGTCGCCGACACCGACCGCCTGCGGGAGCGCATGCGCGCGCTCCTCGATCTGGGCCGGCCGGTCGAGGCGCGCTCGGTCCCGGCGGCCCTCGAGGCGGCGGTCCGATCGGCGGTGGGACCGCTCCGAGCCCGGGCGGACGCGCAGGGCGTCCGCGTCGACGTGGATGTGCCCTCCGACCTTCCCAAGGTCCGCCTCGATCCGGCCCGGTTCGAGGAGGCGCTCCTCTGCCTGGTCGGCAACGCCCTCGACGCCATGCCGGCGGGCGGCACGCTCCGCCTGACCGCGGCTCTGGGGTCCGGCGAGGTCGAGCTGCGCGTCGAGGACACCGGGACCGGCATGTCCCCCGCCGCGCTCGCGCGCGCCTTCGAGCCCTTCTTCACGACGAAGCCCGGCGGCACCGGGCTCGGACTCGCGCTCGCCCGGAAGCTGGTCGAGGCGAGCGGGGGCCGGCTCACCCTGGAAAGCGGCGGCGGCGGCACCCGCGCGACGATCGCCCTCCCGCCGGCCGACGCCTGAAGGGGGCGCCGTGGTCCGCAGCGTGATGGTCATCGACGACGAGGCCGGGCTGGCCTCCGCCATCGAGGCGTTCCTTCGCCGCCAGGGCGTCGAGGCCCGATCCTATGGCACGGCGGAGGCCGGCCTCAACGCCCTCGCCGAGCTCGCGCCGGACGTCGCGCTCGTCGACCTCCAGCTTCCCGGCATGGACGGCCTGGCCGCCCTCGCCGCGATCCGGCGCGAGCGGCCGGAGACCGTGGTGATCGTGATGACGGCGCACTCGAGCGTCCAGGGCGCGGTGACGGCGATGAAGGAGGGCGCGGTCGACTACGTCGCCAAGCCGCTCGACCTCGAGGAGCTGTGGCTCGTGATCAAGCGCGCCTGGGACGCCGAGCGTGCCCGGGGCGAGCTCGTGTACCTGCGCGAGCGGGCCGGGCACAGCGCGCCGGTCGCGAGCCTGCTCGGGGTCTCCCCCGCCATGGAGGCGGTCCGCCAGCGCATCCTGCAGGTGGCGGCGGCCGACCGGCTCGGTGACGCGGGTCCCACGGTGCTCGTGACCGGCGAGACCGGGACCGGGAAGGAGCTCGCCGCGCGCGCCATCCACGCGGCCGGCCCCCGAGCTTCCGGCCCGTTCGTCGAGATCAACTGCGCCGCGATCCCGAGCGCGCTCCTCGAGGGCGAGCTCTTCGGGTTCGAGCGGGGCGCGTACACGGACGCCCGGACCAGCAAGCCCGGCCTCTTCGAGGCCGCCGACGGCGGCACGCTGCTCCTGGACGAGATCGGGCTCCTCGACGTGGCGCTCCAGGCGAAGCTCCTCAAGGCCATCGAGGACCGCGCCGTCCGTCGCCTCGGGGCGCTGACGCCGCGGCGCGTCGACGTCCGCATCATCGCCGCCACGAACCGCGACCTCGAGCCGGCGGTGCGCGAGGGAACGTTTCGCGCGGACCTCCTCTACCGTCTGCGCGTCCTCACCGTGGAGATGCCGCCGCTCCGGGGCCGGACGGATGACATCTGGCTCCTTGCCCAGCACGCCCTCGAGCGCGTTCGCGAGCGGTACGCCCTCGCCGAGACGCGCTGGGACCCGGCCGCCCGCGCGGCCCTCGCGGTCTACCCCTGGCCCGGCAACGTCCGGGAGCTGGCCCACGTCGTCGAGCGCGCGGCGCTGCTCCACCCGGGTCGCGCCCTCGGGCCCGACATCCTCGGGCTCGCCCCCGCGCAAGCCAGCCCCGTGACGGCAAGCGGGGACGGCTTGACGGTCGACTTCTCGCGAGGACCGATCGAGCTGGAGTCGGTGGAGCGGAGCCTCATCGAGCAGGCGCTCCGGCACACGGGATGGAACCGCGCGCGGGCCGCCGAGCTGCTCGGCCTGACCCGGGAGACCCTCAGGTACCGGATCGAGAAGTTCCGCCTGGTGCCCGAGCGGCCGCCGGAGTAGCGGGCATTTCCCCGCCGAGGGCGAATCCCCCGCTGGACGAGGCAGGCGTGACGTCCGGGGCCGGCCGAACCCCTCTGGTTGCGGCTCTTCCAGATCCGCGACCCCGGGCCCGTGTCGGGCATGCGGGTTGCTGGGCGAGGGAGGCCCGGGCGCACCACTCCGGCCTCGAAGGGAGCTGTCATGAAGCGTAACGTTCTCCGGCTACTGGCCATCTCTGCGGCAGCGCTCCTCTTCGCGAGCCTGACGACCTGGAGCCCGTCGCCGATTGACCGCGGGACGGCGATCGCGGACAGCGGCAACTCCGGGTCGGGAGGTGGATCCGGCGGCGGCCATGGTGGGTCCGGGAGTGGTGGCTCGGGCAAGGGCGGCGGTGAGTCGGACGGCGGGGGATCCGGGAAGGGCGGCAACTCGGGCAAGGGCGGCGGTGAGTCGGAAGGTGGCGGGTCCGGCAAGGGCGGCGGCGCCGGCGGCTCGGGAGGGAGCGGGGGAACCGGGGCCTCCGGCGGCTCGGGCGGCTCCGGGAAGGACGGCGGCGGCTCGGGACGAGGATCGGGACCAGCCGCGCAGGACTCCGCCTCCGAACTGAGCGGACACGGCTCTCGAGGACACTCTGGAAGAGGCGGGCGGGGTCTTGCCGACCGGGAAGGCCCATCGGGTCATGGCGGAGGCGGTGGCGCCACCGCCAGCGCGGGGCCGTCGGGTGGCGGCCGAGGGTCGTCGTCGGGACCGGGCCCGGGAGGCTCGGGGCCCGGCCCCAGCAGCGGTCGGGGCGGACCCGATGCGCTCGCGTCGGCGGCGACTGCGGCGGAGGCGGCCCGGGACGCGGCCCGCGCGGCCAGCCAGGCAGCGCTGGAGGCGAGTCGCCAGGCCGCCGACCGGTCCGCTGGTGCGCACGGCGCGGCCATCGTCACCGGCGCCCAGGACGCGGCGCAGTCCGCGGCGCGGGCCGCCCGCAGTGCGGCAGAAGCCGCCCGGGCCGCGGAGGCGGCGGCCGCGCGCGCGGGCCCCGCGGCGCGCGCGGAGGCCACGCGCGCCGCCGAGCGGGCCATGGACCTCGCTCAGCTCGCCCGCGAGGCCGCGGAGGAAGCGGCCGACCGCCCGGAGCGATCCGGTGCGCCGTGACGCTAGCCGGCGTCCACCGGCGGGCGTCGCGCTCGCGGCCCTGCTGCTGCTCGCCCTGCCGGCGATCGCGCCCGCGCAAGGTCCGCTCGGCGATCTCCGGCGGGGCATGCAGTCCCAGGCCCTCTTCCGGCAGGCCCGGGTGCTCTACGAGGGTCGCGAGTACGCGGGGGCGCGCGACCGCCTGCTGGAGGCCGTGACGCTCGACTCGGCGCACGACGAAGCTCGCGCGCTCCTCGGCTGGGCCCACTATCACCTCGGCGAGTACCGCGCCGCGGCCATCGAGTTCAAGGCGGCGCTCAGGCGGCAGCCCTCCTGGGACGGGCTCTACGACGGGCTCGGGTGGAGCCGCCTCAGGCTCGGGCGCTACCATCTCGCGATCGAGGCGTTCCAGTCGGCGCTCGACCTCTCGCCGGACCACGGCGACGCCCTGATCGGGCTGGGCACCGCGCTCTTCGAGCTGGGCCGCTACGAGGCGGCGATCCCGCCGCTGGAGCGCGCGCTCCGCAGCATGACGACGGTCGCCGGCCACGAGGTGCGCGACGCGCCCGCCGCGCGAGCCCGGTTGGCCTGGAGCCTCTACTACGTCGGGCGCCACGTGGAGGCGGTGGACGCGTTCGAGCGCGCCCTCAGGGCCGCGCCGCAAGGGGCGGGCCTCTACAACGGTCTCGGCTGGTGTCACCTGAGGCTCGGAGACCGCCGGCAGGCCCGGGCGGCCTTCGAGCGGGCACTGGCACTTCAGCCCGGCTACGAGGACGCGGTCGAGGGGCTCCGCCAGGCGCGCGGCTGACCGCCGGACACGCCAGACCTACTGGCCGGCGACGGTGAGGCGAGAGATCTTCAGCGTCGGGGCCGCGGTCTGGTCGCGGAACGCCAGGTCCCGTCCGACCATCTCCACGTTCTGCATCATCTGCCGCAGGTTGCCGGCGATGGTGATCTCCTCGACCGGATGCGCGAGCTCGCCGTTCTCGATCCAGAACCCGACAGCGCCCCGGGAGTAGTCGCCCGTCGCGAAGTTGACGCCGAACCCGATCAGCTCCGTGACGTAGAGCCCGCGGTCGACGGACCGCAGGATCTCCTCGGGTGCCCAGGGACCGGCGGCGAGGTAGAGGTTCGTGTACCCCACCGTCACGCCCCCGCCGTTCTCCCGGGCGGCATGCCCCGTCGCCTCGAGCCCGAGCCGCCGCGCGCTGTAGGTGTCGAGGAGGTAGCTCGCGAGGACGCCGTGGTCCACCAGCACCGTCCGGCGGCTCGGCAGCCCCTCGCCGTCGAAAGGCCGGGACCCGAGCCCGCGGGGCATCAGGGGATCGTCCACGATCGTGACGAGGGGCGAGGCCACGGTCCGCCCGCGCTGGCCGATGAGGAACGAGGTGCCGCGGTAGAGGCCCGGGCCGGACGCGGCGACGGCCATCCCCCGGATCAGGCTCCCGGCCGTCTCGGGGTCGAAGATGACGGGAACCTCCACCGTCTCGCCCTTGCGGGCTCCCAGCCGGCGCACGGCCCGGCGCGCGGCCTCCCGGCCGACCGCCTCCGGGGGCTCCAGATGGGCGAGGTGCCGCGCCGACGTGTACCAGTAGTCGCGCTCCATGTCGCCGTCGTCCGACGCGACCGGCGTCACCGAGACGGCGAACGACGAGACCCGGAAGCCGCCGGCGAAGCCGCCGCTCGAGGCGTAGGCGACTCGACCCTGGCGGTCGTAGAACTCGGCGCCCTCGGAGTTCCGCACGCGCGCGTCGGCCTCGAGGGCGGCCGCCTCGGCCCGGCGGGCCCAGTCGATCTTGTCCTCGAGCTTGATCGCCTGACCGTCGGGATCCCAGAGGTCGAGGTCCGGCACCTCGCGCGCGAGCGTCTCCCCGGCCGGCAGCCCGGAGTGCTCGTCGCGCCGGGCCACCTGCGCCAGCCGCACGCTCTCGTCGACCAGCCGCGCGAGGGCGCTCGGCGAGAGATCCGAGGTCGTCGCCGAGGCGCAGCCAGACTCGGTGAAGACCCGGAGCGAGCAGCGGTTCTCGCGGGCGTGCTTGAGGGACTCGAGGCTCCCCAGCCGCACCTGCACGGTCTGGAGCTCCTCCTCCACCATGAAGGCGTCGGCCTCGACCGCGCCGCCGGCGCGCGCTCGGCGCAGGAGATCGTCGAGCCGGTCGAGCATCTCGGCGGAGGCGCCGAGAGCCTGTCCCCCCACCGGCTAGACCTCCGTCCCGCCCACCGTGATCCCGTCGATGCGGATCGTCGGCAGGCCCACGCCCACCGGCACGGACTGCCCGTCCTTCCCACACGTCCCCACCCCCTCGTCGAGGGCGAGGTCGTGGCCGACCCGCGTCACGCGGGTGAGGGCGTCCGGCCCCGAGCCGATGAGCGTCGCGCCCTTCACCGGCGCGGTGACGCGGCCGTCCTCGATCAGGTACGCCTCGCTCGCCGAGAAGACGAACTTCCCGCTCGTGATGTCCACCTGCCCGCCGCCGAACGCAACCGCGTAGAGCCCCCGCGACACCGAGCGCACGATGTCCTCCGGAGCCTCTTCCCCGGCGAGCATGAACGTGTTCGTCATGCGCGGCATAGGCGGGTGCTGGAACGACTCCCGCCGCCCGTTGCCGGTGAGGCCCGACCCCAGGAGCCGCGCGTTCAGCCGGTCCTGCATGTAGCCGCGCAGCACGCCGTTCTCGATCAGGACCGTCCGGCTGGTCGGCGTGCCCTCGTCGTCGACGTTCAGCGAGCCCCGCCGGTTCGGCAGCGTCCCGTCGTCGACGACCGTGACGAAGTCGGAGGCGACGCGCTCGCCCACCCGGCCGGTGAACGCGGAGACGCCCTTGCGGTTGAAGTCCCCCTCCAGCCCGTGGCCGATCGCCTCGTGAAGGAGGATCCCGGGCCAGCCGGGCCCGAGGACCACCGTCATGGTCCCCGCGGGCGCCGCGATCGCGCCGAGCTTGACGAAGGCCTGGCGCGCGGCCTCGCGCGCGAAGCGGGCCCAGCGCTCCCCCTCGACGAAGTAGTCGAACGCGACCCGACCGCCCCCGCCGAAGCTGCCGACCTCGCGCCGCCCGCCGTCCTCCACGACCACCGTCACGTTCAGGCGGGTCAGGGGCCGGACGTCGGCCAGCTGCCAGTTGGCCGAGGTGGCGATGAGGACCGTCTGCTCGAGCGACGCGAGCGTGGCGATGACCTGCCGGACCCGAGGGTCCTGGGCCCGCGCCATCCGGTCGACCTGGCCGAGCAGCGCCACCTTGGCTGTGAGGTCCGCTTCCACCGGCGGGAGGACCAGCCGGTAGAGGTCGTGGGGCCGCGGGTTCCCGTGGACGGCGACCGGACCCGATTCCCCGGGATGCTCGGCGATGGCCTGGGCCTGTCGCGCCGCGACCTCCAGGTGACGGATGTCCAGGTCGTCGGTGTACGCGTAGCCCGTGCGCACCCCGGCCTGAGCCCGAACCCCGCCGCCCTGGGTGATGGTCCGGGAGGCCCGCTTCACGACCCCGTCCTCCAGGACGAGCTCCTCGGCCACCTGGTACTCGATGAACACGTCGGCGTAGTCCACCCGGCTGGCGGCGGATCCCACCAGGGCCTCCAGGCGCGGCTGCGTGAGGCCGAACCGGTCCGCGAAGAAGCCTTCCGGACGGGCGGACGGCGTGGTCGTCGTCATGGGGGTCTCCCCGGGTCGGAGGTGTCGGGAAGCTGGAGCGCCTTCATGCTATCACACGGGTCCACCACGGCTGACGGCACGCTCCTGATGCTTTCGGCAGCAATCATAGCGACTTACGCTTCATGATCGGAGTCGTCGGTTGAGACCGTGCCCGGGCCCGGCTCCTCGTCGGCCACGCAGGCCTGGATGAGCTCATGGAGGCTCCGGAGCCCCCGGATCACCGAGGGACCCGGCGAGAGGAGGTCGTCCGACGGCAAGGCATAGACGCGGCCGGTCCGGACGGCCGAGATGCCGCTCCACCCGGGGCGCTGCCGGATCGCCGCGAGGTCGACCGGCTTCCCGCACCACGAGGCGACGATGATCTGGGGGTCCCGCCGGATCACCTCCGCCGGCTCCACGACTCGACCCCGGGCATCGCGGCGGTCCCGGAGCTCGGGGAAGACGTCCTGGCCGCCGGCGACCTCGATCAGCTCCGACACCCAGCGGATCCCCGCGATGAGCGGCTCGCCCCACTCCTCGAAGTAGACGCGCGGCCGATCGGGCCAGACGCTCGAGAACTCCCGGACCTGCCGGATCTCGTCCTGGATGTCGGCGACCACGCCGCGGGCTCCCGCGTCGCATCCCAGCGCGCCGCCGATCATGAGGATGGCCTGGAAGATCTCGGCGAGGCTGCGCTGGTTCAGCGCCAGCACGGGGATCCCGCACTGCACGAGCTCGCGCACGGTGTCCGCCTGCAGATCGGAGAACGCGAGGACGAGATCCGGTGCGAGGTCGGCGATGCGGTCCAGGCGAAACGTCGTGAACCCGCCCACCTTGGGCAGCTGGCGCGCTTCCGCCGGCCGCCGGGCCGTCCCGGGAACGCCGACGACGCGGTCCCCCGCCCCGACGGCGAAGGCGATCTCGGTCGTCTCGGAGGTCAGGCAGACGACGCGGCGAGGATACGGCGCGGGCGGAGTGCCGTACACGAGGGCATCCTATCACCGGCCCCCGAGGCGCTCGGGCATGAAGGCCACGCCCGGCACCGACGACCGGCCCCCGAGCGCGTAGTCGCGGATCAGCCGCGCCCGATCCGGGTCACGAGCCCGAGCGGGACGTCGTCAGTCGGGCGACCCGAAGGCGTTTCGGTGGAGGCGCCGGGCGATGCGCCCGGCCTTGTAGGCCGCGCGGCCGGCCTCCACTGCGTGGCGCATGGCCTCGGCCATGACCTCGGGGTCCCGCGCCTCGGCAATGGCCGTGCTCACCAGCACGGCGTGACAGCCGAGCTCCATGGCGAGCGCCGCGTCGGAGGCGGTGCCGATGCCGCCCGCCACGATGACCGGCACCGTCGCCGTGTCCAGGACCAGGCGGATCGCGTAGGGGTCACGGATCCCGAGCCCCGAGCCCGCCGGCGCCGGCTGGAGCAGGATTCCCGCCGCGCCCGCCTCCGCGAGCCGCCGGGCCGCGACGGGATCGTCACCCGCCACCGGCAGCGCGACGAATCCGTCGCCGGCCAAGGTCCGGGTCGCCTCGAGAACGGCCGGCAGATCCGGCATCTCGGTCCGGGCGTCTCCGACCACGTCAATCTTCACGAACGCCCCGAGGCCCGACTCCCGCGCGAGGTACGCCGTCCGCACGGCCTCGTCCGCGGTCCGGCACCCGGTGGTCGCGGCGATCACCGTGAAGCGGCCCTGGTCGATGGAGGCCAGGAGGGAGTCGCCGGAGCCGGCGAGGTCCAGGTCCCGGACCGCCAGGCTCACGAGCTCGGTGCCCGCGGCATCGTGGCTCCGCCGCATGATCTCCGCCGAGGGATAGCGCTCGGCCCCCACGACGAGTCGCGACCGGAAGGACCGCGTCGCGATCACCAGCGGCTCGTCCCACATTCGCCCGCCCTCCTCCGAAGCGCAAATCGCGCCGGGGGCGGCGCGGTCGTCGAAGCTACTAGACCGGCGACGAGTGGCGCGGGCTACGGTGGGCACACCTTACGCGTCGGGAACGGGCGCGAACGCGGGCCGAGGCTAGTCCGCGCGGAGCCTCGGGTCCAGGGCGTCGCGCAGCCCGTCGCCCAGCAGGTTGAACCCCAGGACCGACAGCATGATGGCGGCCCCCGGGAAGAAGAAGACCCACCAGGCGCC
>DATBGA010000125.1:0-20560 GCA_036558225.1 Candidatus Methylomirabilota bacterium
CGCGCACGCGCACTGCTGCCCGAACTGGGACCATCGGCGGCCGGGCGGCAGCAAGCCGCCGGTCAGGCTCGACGGCCCCGCGGCGTCGCCGCGCGCGGCCAGCGCCTAGGACGGACGGCCGGGCCCTTTCGCAGCGACCGGACTTGTGGCATTCCTTCCTGGCAGCGCCAGGAGGGCGACGATGCGAGTCCGGTTCTGGGGTACGCGCGGCTCGATCCCGAAGCCCGGTCACGGCACCGTCCGGTACGGCGGCAACACCGCCTGCGTGGAGGTGCGGACCGCCGCCGGGACGCTGATCGTGCTCGACGTGGGGACGGGCGCGCACGCGCTCGGCCACGCCCTCGCGGAGACGGCACCGGCTCCGCGGCGGGGCCACATCCTCATCACGCACACCCACTGGGACCACATCCAGGGGTTCCCCTTCTTCGCGCCGCTCTTCATCCGCGGCAATGAGTGGGACATCTACGCGCCGGGAGGGCTCGGCCAGCAGCTCGAGGTGACGCTGGCGGGGCAGATGGAGTACACGTACTTCCCGATCACCCTCGCGCAGTGCGGCGCGACGATCCGGTACCACGATCTCGGCGAGGGCAGCTTCGCGATCGGCACGCTGCAGGTCACGCCGCGGTACCTCAACCATCCGGCACTCGCCCTCGGCTACCGGCTCGAGGCGGACGGCGCCGTCCTCGTGTACGCCGTGGATCACGAGCCTCACGCGCGCGACCGGGCCGGGCCCGCCGGCGGCCGCGGCGGATCCCCTGCGCACCGGGAGGATCAGCGGCACGTGGAGTGGCTGGCCGGCGCCGACCTGGTGATCCACGACGCGCAGTACACCGTGGAGGAGTATCCCCAGCGGATGAACTGGGGGCACACCCCCGCCGAGTGGGCGGTGGACTATGCCGTGGCGGCGGGCGCCAAGCGCCTGGCCCTCTTTCATCACGACCCGCAGCGCGACGACGCGGCGCTCGATCGCCTCCTGGAGACGTGCCGCCGGCGCGCCGCCGGAAGCAGTCTGGACGTCGTCGCGGCAGCCGAGGGCCAGGTCCTGGAGCTAGCAAGCGGCGGGATCGAAGGCGTTCGCTCCGACGGTCTGACCGCGCCCGTCGTGCCCGTGGAGGTCCCGCCCGCCGAGGCGGCCACCATCCTGATCGCCGACGACGACCCCACGATCGTTCGCCTCCTGACCCTGACCCTCGCGCCGCAAGGCTTTCGGCTGCTGACGGCCAGTGACGGCGAGACGGCGCTTCGCATGGCGCGAGCGGAGCGGCCGGCCCTCGTCCTCCTCGACTGGCAGATGCCCGGCGCCGACGGCATCGCGGTCACCCGCGCGCTTCGCGCCGACGCCGACCCGCAGCTCAGAGACGTGCCCGTCGTGCTGATCACGGGGCTGGCGGGCGGCGAGAACACCGCGGTCGGCTTCGACGCGGGGGTGACCGACTACCTGACCAAGCCGTTCCAGCCGTCGCACGTCCGGACCCGCGTACGGACCTGGCTGCTCCGGCGCGGTCCCGGCTGAAGCGCCACGAAGCGCCACGAAGCCGCCATGAAGCCGACAGTCGACCCGCGCCGGGCCTCGCGGCTCCAGGCCGTGGCGCAGGCCGCCAGCATCCTGGGGGTCGCGGGCGGCGGGACAGTCCTCCTCGGATGGCAGCTCGACGTCGCTCCTCTCACGAGCATCCTACCGGGCCGGGTGGCCATGAACCCCATGACGGCGCTCGGGTTCATGTTGGCCGCGCTGGCCTTGCGGGCGTCCCTGCCGCTTCCGGCCACGCGCGGGGCCGGATTCCGCCGCATCGCCCGGGCGGCGGCCGTCCTGCTCGCGCTCATCGGCGCCGTCACGCTGGCCGGGTACGCGATCGGCACGAACCTCGGGCTGGACCAGCTGCTCTTCCGGGACCGGCTCGGAGCCAATCGGATCGCGCCCAACACCGGAGTCAGCTTCCTGCTCCTCGGCGCGGCGCTCGGGCTTCTGGACTGGGAGCCGCGGCGCCGCCACCGGCCGGCCCAGCTCATCCTTCTCGCCCTCGCCGCGATCGCCCTGACCTCCGTGCTCGGGTACGTGTACGGCGTGGGCGAGCTCTACGGCGTCGCCCGCTACATCCCCATGGCGCTGCCGACGGCGCTCGGCTTTCTCACCCTCAGCATCGGCGCCCTTTGCGCGCGCCCCCACCAGGGCCCGATGCAAGTCGTCACGAGCGACGAGGCCGGCGGCGTCCTGGCGCGGCGACTCCTGCCCGCCGCGATCGTCATCCCCGCGGGCCTGGGCTGGCTGAGAGAGGTCGCCGAGCGGGCGGAGTTCATCGGCACGGCGGTCAGCCTCGCCGTCGTCGTGGTGCTGACCATCCTGCTCTTCACCGCCATCATCTGGATCACCGCCCGGAGGCTCAACCGCGCGGAGCGTAACCGCAAGGCGGGCGAGGTCCGGCTGGCCGCCCAGTACGCGACGACCCACATCCTCGCCGAGGCGGGGAGCCTCGCGGAGGCAATGCCGCGGATCCTCCAGGCCGTCGGGGAGAGCCTGGACTGGGTCATGGGCGCGCGCTGGAGCATCGACCCCGAGGCGAACCTGCTCCGCTGCGCCGAGATGTGGATCGCGCCGCCCCGGACGCTCGACGAGTTCGTGGGCGTGAACCGTCGCGTGACCTTCTCATCCGGGGTGGGCCTGCCGGGGCGCGTGTGGCAGAGCCGCCGGGCCGCCTGGATCCCAGACGTGGTCAAGGACTCCAACTTCCCGCGCGCCCCGTACGCCGCGAAGGAGGGCCTCCACGGCGCCTTCGGCTTCCCGATCGTCGGACCCGGCGGGTTCCTGGGGGTGATGGAGTTCTTCAGCCCGGAGATCCGCGAGCCCGACCGGGATCTCCTGAAGATGTTCGACGGGGTCGGCGGCCAGGTCGGCCAGTTCATCGAGCGGAAGCGAGCGGAGGCCGAGCTCGAGCGCGCCCGGGTTGCCGCCGAGGCGGCCACCCGCGCCAAGTCCGAGTTCCTCGCCAACATGAGCCACGAGATCCGGACGCCCATGAACGCGATCATCGGCATGGGGAGCCTCCTCCTGGACACCGCGCTGGACAGGCGGCAGCGGGAGTTCGCCGAGACCATCCGGGCGAGCGGCGACCACCTCTTGACGGTCATCGACGACATCCTCGACTTCTCCAAGATCGAGTCCGGGCGACTCGACCTGGAGCTGGCGCCGTTCGGCCCCCTGGGCTGCGTCGAGGAGTCCGTGCAGCTGGTCGCGCCGAGGGCCCAGGAGAAGGGCCTGGAGCTCACCTACGTCGTGGAGGACTCGGTCCCCGCCTCGCTCGTCGGCGATGCCGCCCGCGTCCGCCAGATCCTGCTGAACCTCCTGAGCAACGCCGTCAAGTTCACGGCCGCCGGCGAGGTCGACGTCGCGGTCTCGGCCACGGCGCTCGGGGCCGAGCGGTACGAGGTCCACTTCGCCGTCCGCGACACCGGCATCGGCATCGCGTCGGACCGGTTCGACCGCCTGTTCCAGTCCTTCAGCCAGGTGGACGCATCGACCACCCGCCGCTACGGCGGCACCGGCCTCGGCCTCGCCATCTCCAGGCGCCTCGCCGAGCTCATGGGGGGCCGCATCTGGGCGGAGAGCGAGGTCGGCAAGGGCTCCACGTTCCACTTCACGATCGTCGCCGAGGCCGCCCCGCCCGCCGCGGGCGTCCCGTCGCCCGATCTCGCGTCGGTGCTGGCCGGGAAGCGGGTCCTGATCGTCGACGACAACCGCACCAACCGCCGGATCCTCCAGCTCCAGGTGGAGAAGTGGGGCCTCCTGGCCCGCGAGACAGACTCGCCGGTCCAGGCGCTCGAGTGGATCCGGCAGGGCGACCCCTACGACCTCGCCCTCCTCGACTACCAGATGCCGGGGATGGACGGGCTCGCCCTCGCCAGGGCGATTCGCCAGCTCCCGGGATCCCGCTCGCTCGCGCTGATCCTACTGTCGTCGATCGGGCAGGCGCTGCCCGTCGGGTCGGAAGAGGCTGGCTTCGCGGCCGTGCTGTCGAAGCCCGTGAGGCTCTCGACGCTCCAGGACCGGCTCTGCGAGATCCTCGCGGGCCGACCGGGCGCAGCGTCGCCGACCGTCGGTGGGTCTCCCGGCGAGCCGGCTCCGGGCGCGCTCCGGATCCTGGTGGCCGAGGACAATCCCGCGAACCAGCAGGTGGCGCTCAGGCTCCTCGAGCGGCTCGGACACGACGCGGACCTGGCGGCGTCGGGGCGGGAGGTGCTCGCGCGGCTCGAGCGATCGGCCTATGACGTGATCCTCATGGACGTCCAGATGCCGGAGATGGACGGCCTCGAGGCCACCCGCGCCATCTGCGCGCGATGGCCCGCCGGAGAGCGTCCGAGGATCGTCGCGATGACGGCCGAGGCGATGGAGGGGGACCGCCAGGCCTGCCTCGCCGCCGGCATGGACGACTACATCGTGAAGCCGGTGCGCCTGGACCGCCTGGGCCGCGCCCTCGCCCAGTGCCGGCACCTCGCGAGCCACGGCGGCGCGGCCGAGTCGGCCGCGGCACCCGCCAGCCCGGTCACGCTCGATCACCGGGTGCTGCGCGAGCTTCAGGGCGAGCTGGGCGGGGCCGACGCGCTGCGCGAGATCATCACCACGTTCGTCGACGGGAGCCCGCGGTTCCTCGCCGCCATGCGAGAGGCCGCCGCCCGGAACGATACGTCCGGGATGCGCCAGGCGGCCCACGCGCTCAAGTCGTCCAGCGCGATGCTCGGCGCCGTGGCGCTCTCGACCCAGTGCGAGGCGCTCGAGCGCGACAGCCGGGCCGGGGTCGTCGTCGACGCGGTCGCTCGGGCGGCAGCGGTCGAGGACCTCTACCGTAGAGTCACCCGTGTCCTGGAGGCGGAGGCCGCGAGCCTCGGCAGGCCCTGAACGGGACCGGACGGCGACGCGTCCCGCCGTAACTCCGCGCCGCGGAAGATCAGTGGTGCTCGGCTTCCAGGAAGCGCTTCGCGTCGATGGCGGCCATGCCGCCGGTGCCGGCGGCCGTCACCGCCTGGCCGTGGACGTGTCGACGACGTCAGCGCCGCGATGACCCCGGAATGTTCGACCCTGATTCGGTGACGATCTGGCCGGGGGTATCCATGCTGTGCTGGGCCGACGAAGAACTCCCATCCGCTGCCCAAGAGGAAGCGCCGGAACGGAGCGGGACCGCACCTGGCGCGCGGCCCCGCTCGTGCAAATGTCCCGCGCGGGATCCTACTTCGACTTGGTGAGCTGGTTCGACACTCTCCGGCCGCCCTCCTTCGTCACGCCCTGCCAGTTCCACGTCCATCCGGTCGAGCTCTCGTGGAACGTCATCTTGCCTTGTGACTTGGCCGCGTCGTACTGCACGCCGCCGTCGACGATCTTCATCATGCCCGGAGCCTGAGTCGCGTTCGGTCTCCGGTCCGCGATCCAGAATGATCCGTCCTCGTTGATCACTCCCTCGATCTCCGCCGAGAGCTCGCCCTGGACGTCGCTCTTCCCTGTCCAGTGGCCGGACAGCATCTTGAAGTCTCCCTCCTTCATGACCCGGGCCGGCTCGTTCGTCGGTGCCGCGGCGCAACCCGCGATCACGGCGGCCAGGGCCACCACTCCCACGCCTCGGCCCGAGAACCAGCGAATAGGGGCCATCGATGCCCTCCTCTGCCCACCCTCCCGACACGACCGGAGAAGCGACCGCGGGTTGGATGGCGACCGGACAGTTAGGAGCCGGGACTTCCCGGCAGGGGCCCATCGTACCGCGTGACGCCATCTACCGAGCGACCACCCCGTCGGTCCGCTGCCCGCCCTCCCGGGAGCGCCATCGCCGCCCGATCACCCGGGGTTGAGCTTCGGCCCGGCCCGATGCTAGCCGTGGTGCTCGGCTTCGAGGAAACGCTCGGCGTCGATCGCGGCCATGCAGCCGGTGCCGGCGGCGGTCACCGCCTGGCGGTACACGTGATCGGCGACGTCGCCGGCCGCGAAGACCCCGGGCACGTTCGTGCGCGTCGAGCCCGACTCGGTGACGAGGTACCCGGCGGGGTCCATCGCGAGCTGGCCGGCGAAGAGCTGGGTGTTGGGCGTGTGGCCGATGGCCACGAACACGCCGCCGGCGGCGATCTCGTGCGGCTCTCCGGTGTCCGTGTCGCGCAGCCGCAGGCCGGTGACCCGGTCGGTCCCGAGGATCTCGTCCACGACGCGGTTGAGCGCCCAGGCGATCTTCGGACTCCGGCGCGCCCGGTCCTGCATGATCTTGGACGCCCGGAGCGTATCCCGCCGGTGGACGATCGTCACCTTGCTGGCGAACTTGGTCAGGAACGTCGCCTCCTCCATCGCGGAGTCGCCGCCTCCCACCACCACCAACTCCTGGCCCTTGAAGAAGAAGCCGTCGCAGGTCGCGCAGGTCGACAGGCCGCGCCCGAGGAGGCGCCGCTCGGACTCGAGGCCCAGGAGACGCGCGGAGGCGCCGGTGGCGACCACGAGCGAGCGCGCCCGCCAGGTTCGCTCGGCCGTCTTGACCTCGAAGGGCCGGCTGGAGAGGTCGACGCCGACCACGTCGTCGTCGACGAACTCGGTCCCGAACCGCTCCGCCTGCTTGCGCATGACGTCCATCAGCTCGGGCCCCAGGATGGCCTCGGCGAAGCCCGGATAGTTTTCGACCTCGGAGGTCAGGGTCAGCTGCCCCCCGGGCTGGCTTCCCGCCACGATCAAGGGCGTGAGGTTCGCCCGCCCGGCGTAGATGGCGGCGGTCAGCCCGGCCGGCCCTGACCCGACGATGACCACGTTCCGCAGATCGCTCACTCGGCTCCCTCACTCAGTGAGATGGTCCCGTCCGCACCCAGGATGCGCCACGGGGCGTCTCAAAGCAAAACGGCCCCGAGGAAGGTCCCCGGGGCCGGTCCGATCCTGGCGAGGCTACTTCTTGACGACGTTGGCCGCCTGCTTGCCCTTCGGGCCGTCGACGACGTCGAACTCGACGGCCTGGCCCTCGGCAAGGGTACGGAACCCCGTGCCATCGACCGCAGAGTAGTGGACGAACACGTCCTCCTTGCCAGGGCGCTCGATGAAGCCGTACCCCTTGGCGTCGTTGAACCACTTCACCACCCCGGTCTCACGCATGCCTCGCTCTCCTCCTGTGGTGCTGGGGGACCGACGGCCAACCAGGCGCCGCGGGGGGCCGGGGCGCCCCTGCGGCCGGAGTGCCATTCACCGCTCGCGGCTTTCTCCCCGGCAATTGCGGCAGAACACTAGCGAAAGGCCGACCGGGGCGTCAAGAACCTTTTCGGCCGGGCTCCAGCGCGGGGCGGAGCTCCGCGAGACTCGCCAAGTCCAGATCGGGCGGGGGGAGCCTGGGGGGCAAGGGCGTCCGGGCGGGGTTGAGCCAGGCGGCGGCCATGCCCACCCCCTTGGCGCCGGCGACGTCGATGTCCGGGCGGTCGCCGACGAAGAGGCACTCTCCGGCCGTGACCCCCATCTCGGCGAGGGCCTGCTGGAAGATGTCGGGGCGCGGCTTCCGCCAGCCGACGGCGTCCGACACGATCACGGTCTCGAAGCGCCCGAGAATGCCGCCCTCCGCGAGGATGCGCCGGACCGTCGGGGTGTAGTCGAAGTTGGACACGACCGCGAGCCGGTACCGGCCCCGCAGCCAGTCGAGGAGCTCCCCCTGCCCCGGCATGGGCTCGGCGGCGCCGGCCAGGCAGGCCATGTGCGTGGCCAGCAGGGTCTCGGTCACCTCGGCGGGGATCGCCGCGGGGTCGGCCCCCACCCGAAGGTAGAAGAGCTCGAGCCGCCGGTGCGCGGGGACCTCCTCGTGGGTGTCGGCGCGGAGCCGGTCGGCCTCCTGGTAGCTCCAGAGGAACGCGTCGTAGAACGTCTCGAGCCCGACGCCCGGAAGAGCCGAGGCCGCGACGGGATGGAGTTGCGGGACCGACGACCGGACCTCGCGCCCGCCGATCCGCGCCGCCGGCAGCCGACCCCGGTCGAGCCGCACCAGGGTGTCGAACATGTCGAAGAGGACCGCCGCGTACCGACCCATCGGGAGCCCGGGCGCCGGCTCAGCGCAACGACGCGCGCGCCGCCCGGACCGCGGACATCATCACCGCGAGCTTGTCCCGGCTCTCCTCCACGGTGCGGGTCTTGAGCCCGCAATCGGGATCGACCCAGATCCGGTCGGCGGGCAGGACGGCAGTGCCGCGGCGGATCCGGCCCTGGACGTCGCCGGCCGCCTCCACCGCGTGGGTGTGGACGTCCAGCACCCCGAGCGAGAGGTCCTTGGTGAACGGGTCCTTCTCGAACATCGCCAGGAGATCGAGCGCGCTGTGCGAGATAGCCAGGTCGAGGTTGTCCACCGGCAGGTCGAGGAGCCCGGGGTAGATCGTCTCGAAGGCCCCGAAGCAGGCGTGGACCACGTAGTAGGCCGTGAGCCCATCGACCACCAGGTGCATCGCCTCGACGGCGAAGCCGAGCTCGTCGGGCCGGACCGAGAGCGCCGGCTCGTCGATCTGGATGATGCGGACTCCCGCCTCCAGGAGCGCCTCGACCTCCTTGCGAACCTCGCGCGCGAGCGCCAGGCAAGCGGCCTTGCGGTCCGGGTAGTGGTCGTCGAACGACCAGTCCATCAGGGTGTACGGGCCCGTCAGCATGCCCTTCACCGGGCGGCTCGTTAGCGACTGCGTCCACCGCCACCAGTCGACCGTCATCGGCCCCGGCCACCTCACCGGACCGACCATCACCGGTTTGTGGTAGTAGCGGTTCCCGTACGAGCGGACCAGCCCCCCGCGGGCGAACCCGGGCATCGTCTCGGCGAAGTACGCCACCATGTCGCCGCGGTACTGCTCGCCGTCCACCAGGACGTCGAGCCCGAGCTCCTCCTGGGTGCGGACCCAGAACTCCGTCGCCTGGCGCTCCAGGCGGTCGAGCTCCGGTCGCGTGATGGCGTTCCGGGTGGCCTTGGCCCGGGCCTCCATGAGGTAGTCGGGCTTCGGGAAGCTGCCGACGGTGGAGGTGGGAAGGACCGGCAGGTCCAGGCCGAGACTGCGGAGCTTCGCGCGGCTCATCGAGGCCTCCCGTCGCGTCCCGCGTGCTCGCGCGCGATCGCGACCATGTTCTCGAGCTTGGCCCGGGCCCGGGCCCGCGGCAGGAGCTCGAGCCCGCAGGACGGGCCCAGGCCCACTGCCCCTCGGAGTCCCGGCAGGGCGCGATCGAGGATCCGGAGCAGGTGGTCACGCGGCTCGATCTTCGTGTTCCGACCGTCGACCGCGCCGAGGACGAGGGACCGCGGAGACCCCGACTCGGCGATCCGGTCCACGAGCTTGGGCCCGTACGTGAGGTCGAGCCCGACGAGGTCGACCGGCATCGCCATGATGGTGTCCCACAGCGGCAGGGCGTCCCCGAAGAAGGTGTAGAGCGCCAGGTGCGCCCGCCCGCGCGCCGCCGACAGCGTCGCGAGCCCCTCCCGGACGACGTCCGCGTCCTCGGGGTGCCGGAGCAGGTATGGCTCGTCCACCTGGATCACGGCCGCGCCTGCGTGGACGAGGTCGGTGACCTCCTGGGCAAGGACCTCGGCGTAGGCCCGGGCCAGCTCCCGGCGGTTTCGGTAGCCGCCCTCCAGGATGGAGCCGCAGGCGAGACTGTACGGCCCGGTCAGGACGGGCTTCACCATCCGGTCGGTGGCGCCCCGTGCGACCTCGAACTCCCGGCGGAGGACCGGCTCGCGCCGCCGGATCTTTCCCGAGACGACCGGCTGTCGGAAGTAGAAGTTCGTGTCGAAGTAGCGCAGGAGGCCGTTGATCTGGATCCCCTCGCAGTGCCGGGCGAGGTGCGAGATCGGGTCGTACCAGCGCACCAGGCCGTCGGTCACGACATCGAGGCCGGCGGCGGTCTGCTCCCGCACGACCTGCTGCGCGACCTCGTCCTCGACCGCGCGCCACTCGGTGTCGGAGATCTCGTCCCGCTCGCGCTGAGCGTAGGCGCGGCGGTGCCGCTGGGTGTCCGGGGTATCGCCGATGCGCGGGTAGGAGCCCGCGCTGCTCAGAATCAGTTCCATCACGCCTCCGTCTCGTTCTCGGGAATGGCCTTCCGGCCGCCGAATCCCTCGTCCAGTCCGTGCCAGAAGCGGACCCGCTTCTCGCCGTAGCGCCAGCAGAGGTTCACCTCGCGTCCGCCCACGAGGCCCAGGAAGTCCACGAGCCCGAGCTCGAGGTCCTTCGGGACCCCGCCGGTGGCGAGGAGCTCCGCCAGCCCGGCTCGCACCGCGCGGTTCGCCTTCTCGATGCCGGCGCGGCGGGCCCGCCACCACTCCGGCCGGAGCCGCATCCCACCCGCCAGCACCACCTCGCGCTGGGCCGCCTCAAGCGCCGTGCGGAGCCGCGCCGCCTCCGTATGAGCGTCCATCACGCGGCCCATCAGGGCCTCGAGCCTCGGGATGAGGGCTTCGACGGCACGGACCGTGAAGTATTTCGAATCCTCAGTCACGACGCCCGTTCCTCAGACTCTGCTCGAGCTCGCTGACGCATGGGGCGGCGGCGGGACGACGACCACGAGCGCGACACACGGCGCCTCCGTGGGGTTCTCCAGACCGTGCTCGACGCCGGCCGGCGCCACCACGAGGACGCCGGGCTCGAGCCACTCGACCTCGGCGCCGACGCGGATCCGGGCCCGACCCTCGATGCCGACGTAGAGCTTGTCCTGCTCGCCGTGAACGTGCGCCGCTTGACTCTGCCCGGGGCGGAGGCAGTAGAGGTCCAGGTGAAGCCGTGCCGTCGCCGCCAGGCGGTGCCGGCCCATCTTGCCTTCCTGGAACGCCACCCGCTCGCTGAGGCGGACCCTTTCCACGGCTCAGCCCATCCCGACCGGGGGGGTTCCCTCGACCGACCAGGCGAGGATCTCGACCGGATGATGAGCGCGCACCGCGAGGCCACGGTCGGCCAGCCCTTGGCGGAGCTGAAGCAGGCACCCCGGGTTCCCCGTCGCGACGATCTCCGCGCCGGTCGCCGCGATCCGGTCGAGCTTCCGTCCCAGGAGCCGCCCTGCGATCTCGGGCTCCATGAGGTTGTACACCCCGGCGGACCCGCAGCAGAGATCGGACTCGGCGAGCTCGGCGAACCGGAGCCCCGGGATCGCGCGCAGGACGGCGCGCGGCGCCTCCCGCACGCGCTGGCCGTGCGCGAGATGGCAGGGCTCGTGGTACGTCACCGTGAGATCGAGCGGCCTCCGCGGGCCTGGTAGGCTCTCGGCGAGAAGCTCGGTGACGTCGCGGACGCGCCCGGCCAGGGCCCCGGCCCGCGGATCGTCGCCGAGGAGGTGGCCGTAGTCGCGCATCGCGGCGCCGCATCCGGCCGCGTTGGTGACGATCCAGTCGGCGTCCGAGAGCGCGGCCACGTTGCGCCGGCCCAGCGCGCGCCCGCCGGCGCGATCCCCCGAGTGGAGATGGAGCGCCCCGCAGCACCCTTGCCCCGGGGGCACCACGACCCGGTAGCCCGCGCGCGCGAGCAGGCGGACCGTCGCGCGATTGACCTCCGGGAACAGGAGCGCCTGGACGCATCCCTCGAGGAGCGCGACCGTCCCCCGCGGAGGGCCACTCGCGGGCAGAGTCTCACGCGGCAGTCGCTCGGCGCGCCGCGCCGGGAGCGCCGGGAGCAGACGCTCCATCGCCGCGAGGCGCGGGAAGGCCCGGAGGAGCCCCGACCCTCGAGCCACTCGCTGGAGCCCCGAGCGCTGGTAGAGCCGGGTCAGGGCGAGCGCCCGCGCGAGCCGCTCCCGCTCCGGGAACACGCCAAGGAGGACTCGCTCCAGGAGCCGGCGTCCGAGGGGCCGCCGCACCCGGCGCTCGATCTGTCCGCGTGTCTCCTCGATGAGGCGGCCGAACGGGACGCCGGCCGGGCACGCCGTCTCGCACGCCCGGCAGCCGAGGCAACGGTCCATGTGAAGGACGAAGTTCTCGGTGAGACCGATGCGGCCCTCGGTCGCGGCGCGCATCAGGTAGACGCGCCCCCTCGGGGAGTCCATCTCTTGGCCGAGCACCCGGTAGCTCGGGCACTGGGGCAGGCAGATCCCGCAGTGCATGCAATCGAGGATCCCCTCCCAGTCGGGCGGCTCCTCGCCGTCGAACGCTCCGAGCGGGCGCGGAAAGACGTGATCCGGCTCGGCGACCGCGACATCGTCCCGGCTGGCCAGCGGCGGCGTCACTCAGATGCCTCCCGCGTACCGGCCGGGATTGAGCACGCCCTTCGGGTCGAGCTCCCGCTTCAGGCGTCGCATGGGCTCGAGCGCGGATCCGACCGCTCCCCAGACGTCGAGGCCCGGCAAGGCCTCCGGCGGCGCATGCTCCACGACGCAGGTCCCGTCGAGGGGCGCGAGGCCTTCGCGGACGCGCGCCAGCACCTCGCCGACGCGGCGCGGCTCCACGGGCGCCACCGCCACCTGGAGGACGCCGGTGGCCACGTCGGCCGTGATCCGGAGCTCGCTGACGCCGGACGTAGCCGCCTCGACCGCGCGCAGCGCTTTCACGGCATCGCTCGGCCGGATGCCGATCCGCATCGACAGGTGCCGCGCGTGGTCCTCCGGCCAGGCGACCTCGGCGACGCGCTCCCACCAGGCGTCGGCATCCCGGATCTCGATCGCCGGGCTGCCGCTCCGGCCGCAGACGTCGGCGACGCGCGCGCCCTGCGCGCGGACCGCCTCGGGAACGCTGCCGATGGTCACGGCCAGGGCGGCGGCGGGCGGTCCGGCCTCGCCCAGGGCGCGGAGCGCGGCGGCGGTGACGAGCTGGCAGCGGCTCAGCACGACCGGCGTGTCGCGGACGTCGAGGGCGGCCTCGAGCGCGGCCTCCGCGGTCGCAAAGGCGAACATCCAGCTGCGCTCCTCCGCCGGGCGGGGATGGAGCCGGAGATGGGCCTCCACGACGACGCCGAGCGTGCCGAGGGCGCCCACGTGGAGCTTGGGGATGTCGTAGCCGGTCACGTTCTTGACCACGCGCCCGCCGCCCTTGACGACGGTCCCGTCGGCGCGGACGACGGTCAGCCCGACCAGGAGGTCGCGCATCGTCCCGTATCGCGCTCGGTAGGGTCCCGCCGCCCCGGTGGCGATCAGGCCCCCGACGGTCGTGGCGGCCGGCCGCCCCGGATCCAGCGGGACGAACTGCCGGTGGGAGCGTAGGACCGCGGCCAGCGCCGGCAGCGTCGCGCCGCACTCGACGGACAGCGTCAGGTCGGCCGGCTCGTGGGCGAGGACGCGGTCCAGCCGCGCGAGCGACAGGAGAACGTCCAGCCGCCGCGGAGGCGCGCCCCAGGCGAGGCGGGCGCCGCGTCCCGCCGGCACCACGGCGAGCCCGTGGGCGCTCGCGAGCGCGAGAACCCGGCTCACCCCGGCCACGCTCGCGGGCTCGGCGACGAACCGGGGCGCGACGCCCCCGACCGCCCGGGCCGAGGCGCGCTCGCCCGAGTGGACCGCCCCCGGGGCAGCCGCCTCGGCGAGCGCCGCGCCGACGTCCGACGCGGCTAGACCCACATCCCCTCCGGAACGGGCTTGCCGGCCCCTGCCGGCATCGCGGCGCCGGCGTGCTGGCCGGACGGGAACACCTTCTGGGGGTTCATGAGCCCGCGGGGGTCGAGGACCCGGCGGACCGCGTGCATCACCTCGAGGTCGTCCGCGCTGAACAGCATTGCCAGCTTCTCGGCCTTGTCCATCCCGACGCCGTGCTCGCCGGTCACCGTCCCGCCGAGCTCGATGCAGGCGTGGAGGATCTCCTCGTTCGCCTCGAGGGCCCGGGCGAACTGGCCCGGGACGCGCTCGTCGTAGCAGATCATCGGGTGGATGTTCCCGTCCCCGGCGTGGAACACGTTGGCGACGACCAGCCCGTGGCGCACGCCGATCTCGTGGATCTGGGCCATGATGGCCGGCAGCTTCGAGCGCGGCACCACCGCGTCCTGGAGCACGTAGTTGTGCGTGATGCGTCCCACGGCGCCGGCGGCCTCCTTGCGGCCTTTCCAGAGGAGGGCGCGCTCGGCGTCGTCCCGGGCGAGCCGCATCGTGAGGGCCCCGGTGTCGCGACAGATCCGCGTCACCGCCTCGGCCTGCACCTCGACCTCGGCGGCGGGCCCGTCGAGCTCGATCAGGAGCACCGCCTTCGCCTCGACCGGGTAGCCGGCGTGGACGCCCGCCTCGACGGCCCGGATGATCGGCTCGTCCATGGCCTCCAGCGCCGCCGGCACGATGCCCGCGGCGATGATCGCCGACACGGCGGTCGAGGCCACCTCGATCGATTCGAAGGTGGCGACCGCGGTCCGGACCGCTTCGGGGGTACGCGTCAGCTTCACGATCACCTTCGTGATGACGCCCAGCGTGCCCTCGGAGCCCACCGCGACCCCCGTGAGATCGTAGCCGGGGCGCTCGGCCACGGGCCCGCCGAGCCGGAGGAGCTCACCCGTGCCGGTAATCACCTCGAGGCCGAGGACGTGGTGCGCCACGTTCCCGTACTTGAGCGCGTGGGGCCCCCCCGCGTTGGTGGCGGCGTTCCCGCCGATCGAGGAGACCATCTGGCTCGAGGGGTCCGGAGCGAAGAAGTAGCCCCGGCCCTGCACGGCTCGGGTCAGATCGAGGTTGATCACGCCCGGCTCCACCACCGCGTAGCGGTTCCGGAGATCCACCTCCAGGATGCGGTCCATGCGGTTGACGCCGATCATCACGCCGCCCTTCGGCGCCGTCGCCCCGCCGATGAGCCCGGTGCCTGCGCCGCGGGCGACGATGGGGACGCCCGCCTCCAGGCAGCGGCGGACCACGGCCAGCACCTCCGTGCCCGATCGCGGGAGCACGACCAGGTCGGGCATGCCCTTGTAATAGACGAGCATGTCGCACTCGTAGACGAGCCGCTGGTCGGCCGCGGACACGATCCCGTCGCGGCCCACAATCTCACGGAGGGCGTCTAGCAGGCGGCGGTCCATGACGTCTCCCGGCGCGTCCGCGACGGCCGCCGCCACGGGGCACGGTCGTCGCCGTCCCGGATCCCGACCGGGGTCCGGGGTCCGCGAGGTGGGGCGCCTCAGCGGATGGTCCAGGTGTCGCCGGACGTCAGGAGCCGAGCGATGTCGCCCGGGCCGCGCTCGGAGATCGCGCGCTTCTCCTGGTCGGCGATCAGCTCCTCGTAGATGGGGGCCTCGACCTGGGCCAAGACGCCGAGCGGGACCGGAAACTGGGGGCTGGCCAGGCTCGCGAGGACCAGCGCCGACGCGGTGTCGGACTGGTCGTGCACCCAGAGCCGCTCGGCCGGCACGTCGGCGGCGTTGACCACCCGGGCCTTGACCCCGTCCAGCACCAGGCCCTTCCGGGCGGCGGCGGCGCCGAAGAGCAGCGGCTTCCCGTGCTCGACCCGGAGCTCGTGCTCGACCTTCGACTCGCGGTCGTAGAGGATGCCCCAGGCCATGTCGTTGTAGATGTTGCAGTTCTGGAGGATCTCCACGAAAGCGGCACCGCGGTGGGCGGCGGCCCGCTTGAGCGTCTCCTCCATGTGCGCGATGTTCCGGTCCACCGTGCGGGCGACGAACGTGGCGCCCACGCCCAGCGCGAAGGCGCAGGGGTTCACCGGCCGGTCGGTCGACCCCATCGGGGTCGACTTCGTGACCTTCCCGAGCTCGCTGGTCGGCGAGTACTGCCCCTTGGTGAGCCCGTAGATCCGGTTGTTGAAGAGCAGGATCGTCAGGTTCACGTTGCGCCTGAGGACGTGGAGCATATGGTTCCCGCCGATGGAGAGCCCGTCCCCGTCGCCGGTCACCACGACGACCTTGAGGTCCGGGCGCGCCAGGCGGAGGCCCGTCGCGATCGCCGGGGCCCGGCCGTGGATCGTGTGGAAGCCGTAGGTGTTCATGTAGTAGGGGAACCGGCTCGAGCACCCGATTCCGGAGATGAAGACGACGTCCTCCCGGGGAACGCCCAGATCGGGCATCATCTTCTGGACGGTCGACAGGATCGCGTAGTCCCCGCAGCCCGGACACCAGCGGACGTCCTGGTCCGATTCGAAGTCCTTCTTCGTGTAGCGCGGCGCCTGGGGCGCGTTCGTGTCGGCACTCATCGGTTGTCCTCGACCAGCTGATTGATCGCTTCCATGAGGTCCTCGGTGGCGAGCGGCACCCCCCGCACGCGGTTGAATCCGACGGCGTCCACGAGGTACTCGGCCCGAAGGACCCGCACGAGCTGCCCGCTGTTGATCTCGGGCACGAGCACGCGGCGGTACTGGCGAAGGATCTGGCCGAGATCGGGCGGGAGCGGATTGAGGTGCCGGAGGTGGATGCTCGCGACGGACTTCCCCGCCGCCTGAGCCTCCTCCACGGCCGCGGTGACCGTGCCGTAGGTTCCCCCCCACCCCACGACCAAGAGGTCGCCGCCCGCGGGGCCGTTGATCGTCGTCGGAGGGATCTCCTGCGCCACCCGGCGGACCTTCTCCGCGCGGAGGCGCACCATCAGGTCGTGGTTGTCCGGGTCGTAGGACACGTTGCCGGTGACGTCCTGCTTCTCGAGGCCTCCGATGCGGTGCTCCAGGCCCGGCGTGCCCGGCCGGACCCAGGGCCGCGCCAGGGTGGCCTCCTCGCGGGCGTAGGGGTGGAAGCCCTCGGGCTCGGTGCGGAAGCGCACGTCGATGTCGGGCAGGCTCTTCGGATCCGGGATCAGCCAGGGCTCCGCGCCGTTCGCCAGGTAGCCGTCCGAAAGGACGATCACCGGCACCATGTACTTGACCGCGATCCGGATCGCCTCGTAGGCGACGAAGAAGCAGTCGCCGGGCGTCGCCGGCGCCAGGACCACGACCGGGCACTCGCTGTTGCGGCCGTAGAGCGCCTGCATGAGGTCGGCCTGCTCGGTCTTCGTCGGGAGCCCGGTGGATGGCCCGCCCCGCTGGATGTCGAAGACCACGATCGGCAGCTCCGCCATCACCGCGAGCGCGATTCCCTCGGACTTGAGCGCGAGGCCAGGCCCGCTGGTCGCGCAGAGACCGATGCCGCCGCCGAACGCCGCGCCGATGATCGCGCCCACCGCGGCGATCTCGTCCTCGGCCTGGAACGTCCGCACGTGGAAGCGCTTGTGCATCGAGAGCTCGTGCAGGACGTCGCTGGCCGGGGTGATGGGATAGGCGCCGTACACCACCGGCAGCCCGGTCCGCTGGGCCGCGGCCAGGATCCCCCACGCGAGCGCCCGGTTCCCGGTCATGCTCCGGTACACCCCGGGCGCCATCTCGGCCGGCTCCACGCCGTAGCACTCGGCGAAGATCTCCGCCGTCTCGCCGAAGTGGTAGCCCGCCTTGAGGGCGCGGGTATTGGCCTCGGCCACGTCGGCGTTCTTCGTGAACCGCTTCTTGATCCAGTCGAGCGTCGGCTCGATCGGCCGCGTGTAGATCCACGACACCAGCCCGAGCGCGAAGAAGTTCTTGCAGCGGTCCTTCTCCTTCGCGTTGAGCGGGAGCCCGGCGAGGGCGTCGATGGTCAGGCGCGTGATGTCGATCTTGTGGGTGCGATAGCGCTCGTCCAGGGCCGTGTCGTCCAGCGGGTTCGCGGCGTACCCGGCCCGGTCCAGGTTCTTCTTCTCGAACGCGCTCGTGTTCAGGATGAGGAGTCCCCCCTCCTTGAGGTCGGAGAGGTGGACCTTGAGCGCCGCGGGGTTCATCGCCACGAGGCAGTCGAGGCGGTCACCCGGCGTGTAGACCCGCCGGCTGCCGAACTGGAGCTGGAAGCTCGAGACGCCGAAGAGGGTCCCCGCCGGGGCCCGGATCTCGGCCGGGAAGTTGGGGAGGGTGGCGATGTCGTTGCCCGCCCACGCCGCCTCGGTGGTGAACTGCTCGCCGGTCAGCTGCATGCCGTCGCCCGAATCCCCCGCGAACCGCACGACGGCGCGGTCCAGGATGCGCCTGGGCTTGGCAGGGGCCGGCGCCGCGGCCGTGGTTTGGCTCATGGGCCCTCAGTCTCCTTGCGTCGGATGAAACTCGGGAACGGGCCGGCACGATGGTCGGCGGGGACCCGGCGACGGGGCGTCACCCGCTCGCGAGCGCACGTGGCACATGGTACCCAAAGGCCCGCGCCATCGCAAGGTTATGGCCGCCCCGCGGGAGGCTGCGGCGGCGCGCCCGGCGCCTCGCCGTCCCCCGCCTGCCGGAGCACGTCGATGAAGCGGTCGACGGCCGGGGGCCGGCGCTTGCCCCTCCGGCGGATGATGGCGATCGGCCGGACCAGGCCCCCGATCGCGAGCGGCACGGCGCCCAGCGTGCGGATCCCGACCTCCTTGGCCACCGCGGGACGCGGCAGGATGCTGACGCCGGCGGCGATGGCGATCGCCTGCTTGATGGTCTCGATGTTGTCGAACTGCATCACCACGTTCACGCGCACCCCCGCCTGCCGGAGCACGCGGTCGATAGCTCGGCGGATCGCGAGGTCGTGGTCGAACGCCACGAACCGCTCCCCCTGGAGGTCGGCGGCCTGGGCGACGCGCCGGCGGGCGAGCCGGTGGGTCGGATGGCAGACGAGCACCATGGGCTCCTCGCGGAGCGGCAGCACCTCGAGCGCCCGGCTCGCCGGCGGGTACGAGAGGATCCCCACGTCGGCCTCGTCGGCGAGGACCGCCTCCACCACCTTGTGGGGGTGCAGGCATTCGAGCAGGACGCGCGCGTTGGGATGCATCGCCATGAAGGGCTGCATGTGGCGGCTCATGTCGTGGAGGCCGACCGAGTAGATCGCGGCGACGCGGACCGTGCCCTCGACGCGCTGCCGGGACGTGGCCAGGTCGCTCCGGGCGCGCTCGAAGCCCACCAGGAGCGTCCGGCACGCCTCGTAGAAGCCCCGCGCCTCCGGGGTCGGCTGGACCGGTCGCCGCGAGCGGTCGAGGAGCTGCACGTCGAGCTCCGTCTCGAGCTGCTGGATCGCCTGGCTCGCCGCCGACTGGGTCACCCCGCTCAGGGCGCCGCCGCGGGAGATGCTCCGGAGCCGGACCACGTCGCAGAAGAGCTTCAGCGTCTCGAGCTGCACAGGCCTGAGTCTACATCATTAGCGAAGCTAATGCCGTGATTTTGTGTTTTTGGCCTTGGCTAATGCTCAACACTGATGTAGTCTCCTGCCACCGGCCTTTTCCGCGGGGTTCGCGACGGCCGGTGACGTGGCGGGATGCGGGGTGATCGCAGGAGTGAGTCGATGATGACACCAGGAATGCCGGCCCAGGGCCTCTACGATCCCCGCCACGAGCACGACGCCTGCGGCGTCGGCTTCGTCGTAGATCTCGCGGGCAGGAAGTCCCACACGATCGTGGCGCAGGCGCTGACCGTCCTGAAGAACCTCCTGCACCGCGGCGCGTGCGGCTGCGAGCCCAACACGGGGGACGGGGCCGGCATCCTGATGCAGATGCCCGACCGCTTCCTCCGGCGGGAGTGCGCGCGCCTGGAGATCCCCCTGCCCGCGGCGGGCGAGTACGGGTGCGGCCTCGTGTTCCTGCCGCGGAAGACCGCCCAGCGCCGCCGGGTGCAGGCGCTGCTCCACTCGGTCGTGGAGCACGAGGGCCAGCAGCTCCTCGGCTGGCGCGACGTGCCGACGGACGACGGGCTTCTGGGCGAGACGGCCCGCTCGGTGGAGCCGGTCATCAAGCAGGTCTTCGTGGGACGGGGGGCCGACGTCCGGGACCGGCCGCACTTCGAGCGCAAGCTCTACATCATCCGGAAGCTCTTCGAGAAGGCGATCGCCGCCGCCGACGTGCGCGAGCAGACGTTCGCCTACCTGCCGAGCCTCTCGTGCAACACGCTGATCTACAAGGGCATGCTGAGCGCCGACCAGATCGAGTCCATGTACCCCGACGTGACCGACCCCGACGTGGAATCGGCGCTCGCGCTCGTGCACCAGCGGTTCAGCACCAACACCTTCCCGTCGTGGCCGCTCGCGCATCCCTACCGGTACGTGGCGCACAACGGCGAGATCAACACGCTGCGAGGCAACATCAACTGGATGCGCGCCCGCGAGGCACTGTGCCGGTCGAGCGTGTTCGGCGACGAGCTGTGGAAGGTCCTACCGGTCACGCGCGACGGGCTGTCGGACTCGGCCACATTCGACAACGTCCTCGAGTTCCTGGTGATGAGCGGCCGCTCCCTGCCGCACGCGATCCTCATGATGATCCCGGAGCCGTGGCAGAAGCACGAGTCGATGAGCCCGGCGCGGCGCGCCTTCTACGAGTACCACTCCGCGCTGATGGAGCCCTGGGACGGCCCGGCGTCGATCGCCTTCACCGACGGCACCGTGATCGGGGCGATCCTCGACCGGAACGGGCTCCGGCCGTCGCGGTACTACGTGACCAGGGACGGCCTGGTCGTCATGGCCTCCGAGGTGGGCGTGCTCGACATCCCGGCCGAGAACGTGCTCATCAAGGAGCGCCTGCACCCCGGACGGATCTTCCTGGTCGACACGGCGCAGGGCCGGATCATCGACGACGAGGAGATCAAGGCCCAGCTCGCGGCCGAGCACCCCTATGCCGACTGGCTCCGGGAGAACACCGTTCACCTGGACGACCTGCCCCGGCCGGGCGCGCCGAAGTCCAACCATCGGACGGTCCTCCAGCGGCAGATCG
>DATBGA010000126.1:0-33668 GCA_036558225.1 Candidatus Methylomirabilota bacterium
TACCCTTGACCCAGTTGGGCCACGTCGCCCGTCAGCGGGCCCGCCCATGCGATCTGGATCGGGGCGGGCGCCTGGGCCGGGGCGCTCAGCGCGGCGCCCAGCACGAGGACGAGGGCCGCGAGACTCCAGACGACACGTGAGGTGAGACACGCGCGCATCATGCAATCCCCCTTTGTTGTGAGTGCGGGGTCCGGAGCCCCCTACCATTGTGGGGCGAACCCGAGAATCGGGCCGGGGCGGCTCGTGAGCCGATAGCGCCTCCCTGCCGTAGGCGCATGGGACAGGCTGCCGGAATTCTACGGCGCGCCCCGAAGAGGGGTCAAGCGGGCTCCGCTGCGCAGCGTGATGCGATTCACATGGGCGACCGGAGGGACTCGTGACCGAGGAACGCTACGAGGCTGTGATCGTGGGCGCCGGCATCGCTGGCCTGACCGCCGCGTGGACGCTCCGGGACCGGAGGATCCTCGTGCTCGAGACCACGGACCGCGTCGGCGGGCGGCTGCGCTCCGAGCCCCGGGGCCCCTACTGGCTCGCCCTGGGGGCCCACCTCTTCGGCGGCGCGGGGACCCTCATGGATCGGCTCGTAACGGAGATGGGCCTCGAGACGCGCTCCATTCCGGGCGACCGGATGGGGCTCGCGTTCCGAGGGCGTCTCGTCGCCGGCGGGCGCCCCGAGACCTATCCGTTCCGTCTCCCCCTGTCATGGGGCGCGCGGCTGTCCTTTGCGCGGGCGGGCCTCCGGCTGCGCGCGGCCGCGCGGGAGCACATCCGCGTGGCGCGTCCGCGGCCCGGGGAATCGTCGCGCGAGACCCGGGCGCGCGTCCTCGCCCACCGGGACGACCAGACCTTCGCCGCCTACCTGGGAGACCTCCATCCCGACGTCGCGGCGATCTTCAGGCCCATTGCCGAGCGCGTCACCGCGGAGCCCGGGGAGATCTCCGCCGGGTACGGGGCGGCGCTGTTCGCACTCGTGTGGGGTGACGAGGAGACCGGCACGGCCCGGAACCTGATCGGCGGGTCGGAGCTCCTCCCCCAGGCGCTTGCCCACCGGCTGGGTGACCGCGTCCTGACAGGCGCGGCCGTCGAGGCCGTCGCCGTGTCGCCGGACGGGGTCCGGGTCAGCTTCCGCCGTGAGGGCGTCCGGGCCGAGGTCTCGGGTGACTACGCGGTCGTCGCCACCCCGGCGTACGTGACGCGCGCGATCGTGCGGGACCTTCCGCGGGACACCGCCGACGCGCTGGCCTGGATTCCCTACGGTCCGTTCATCGTCGGCGCCTTCCTGACCGAGGAGGCGGGGCCTATGCCCTGGGACCATCTGTACGCGGTCGCCGTGGTCGACAAGTCGTTCAACATGCTCTTCAACCACGCCAATCCTCTCCGCACGCCGGACAAGCGCGAGCCCGGCGGGAGCCTCATGGTCTACGCCGGCGGCGACCTGGGGAAGCGCCTGTTGCCCCTGTCGAACGACGAGGTCCGCGCGCTCTTCCTCCGGGATCTCCACGACGTGCTGCCGGCGACGCGCGGCATCATCCGCGAGACGCTGATCCAGCGCTGGGAGCACGCGATTCCCTACGCGCCACCCGGGCGCGCCCGGATCCAGCCGGCCCTCACGCGACCGCTGGGCCGGGTGTTCCTAGCCGGGGACTACCTGCAGTTCGCCGAGATGGAGGCGGCCGCCACGACGGGGCTAGAGGCCGCCCTCGAGGTGCGCCGCAAGCTGGGCGCGGCGTGATCGAGGCGCTTCGTCGGGGGGGGGTCGCTCGGGATGCCGCGCCCGCGGGGTTCGGAGCTAACCGGCTCGCATCAGCGCAAGGGCCGCGTCGGGCGCCCCGCGCTGGCCTGGAGAGCCTGGAGCACGTCGACGCACTCGCTCTCCACGAAGACCATCGCACTCTTCGAGCCGAGCTCGCGATCGAAGCGGATGAGGCCGGCGGCCTCGTAGAGCTCCCACCCCGGCCGGCGGCAATCGAGGTAGTGGTCGGGATCGACGACAATCTGTCCCGACGCCGTCTTCGTGGCCGTCATTGGCGGCTCCCGTGCCTCGCCGAGGCGAGCACCGTGCCGCGCGCGGCCGCCTGCGCCTCCTGGTCGTGGAAGCGATAGGGCCGCACGGCCGGCTGGTCGAGCGGGTGAACGACGATCTGGGCGAGGCGCATCCCGCGCTCCAGAGGCAGCGGCGTGCATCGAGTCGCGTTGCGGATCGGCATGGTCGCCGTCCCGCACCAGCCGGGGTCGAGCCACACCGGCGCCGAGAGATGGTAGCCCTGCTGCGCGAACGGGGTCTTCAGCATGAGCTCCACCGCGTGGCCGACGGGCACCATGAGCCTCTCGAGCGTCGGGATCAGCGCGAAGGCTCCGGGCTCGAGACGGACGGGACCTGCGGTGAGATCGACCGCCTTGAGCTCGTCCGGTCCGACCTCGAGGAGCATCTCGGCGCCCACACGGACGTCGATGGAGGCCGCGTTCACCAGATCGGGATCGGGCTCGCGGATGAGATCGTCGAGGAGCTTCCAGAGTGACAGATCGCCCAGGACCATGGCTCACGCTCCCCGGGTGTGACGATCCGCGTCGACGCGCTCGCGCCCGCGCGGCCACCCGGCGCTCGACCGGGTCAGGGGGGCCGCGAGCGCGGCCGCCTCGGAACCCCACGAGGCTGCAGGGGTTTCACGCGTGACCGCCCAAGATTGGACACTCGAGATCATCCTGTCAGTGCCCCTCCTGCCTGCCAAATCTGGCAAAAGGTGTGCCAGCCGTTGGGCTGCCGGGGTGAGCGCAATTCGCTGCGTGGAAGGGGAAGCTGGCCGTCCAAAGGCTCACCGGATCATGCTGTCTGCCCTCGGGGCTCGCACGGGTGACCGCAGGCGCCTACGGTCGCGCCGGCGCCGGCGACGCCTCCGGGCACGCCGCCGCACGCTCCAGATAGTCGATCAGGTCCTGCCGGTCCTGGCCCTGCGCGAGGCCGGGGATCCACATCGGGGTGCCGGGTACGAGGCGCTGCGGGTCGACGAGGAACGCGTCCAGCGTGGCGCGGGTCCAGACGAGCTCGCGGCCCGCGCCGGCCTCGATCATCGCGGGAGAGAACCGGAAGCCCGGAAGCGTCCCGGCGCGTCGACCGAGGACGCACCGCAGGCTGGGCCCCGAGAGATTGTCCTCCCCGACCGCGACGGAATGACAGGCGTAGCAGCGCTGGAACACCCGCTCGCCGCGAAGCGGGTCCGCGGCGGCGTGCGCGAGCAGGATCGCGAGCGGCGCGGCGAGCAGGAGGCCGCCGGTCGCGGCCCGGATCACTTTCGCCGGAAGACGATGAGCCGGTCCGCGCCGGACTCGGGGGCCCAGACCTCGCCCGGGCGGCCGAGGATCTGGCGGACGTTGGCCCCCTGGCGGTCGCTGGGAAAGACCTCGAACCGCTCCGTCTCCGGGTCGAAGCGCACCATCGCGTTCGCGCCCCACTCGCTCACCCAGACCTTGTCCTGGTCGTCGACGTAGACCGCGTAGGTCTGCGGCCGGTCGCCCGGGAGCTTCCACGTCTTCCAGGCGCCGCTTCGGGGATCGTAGCGGCTGACGTTTCCTGCGTTCCACTCGCTGACCCAGATCTGGCCCCGCGAGTCGGACCACACGCGCCGGGCGCCCTGCCCCTTCGTCGGCGGCTCGATGACCGTCGCCGCGCCCGTCTCGACGTCGATCCGCGCGATGTGGCTGCCGGCGAGGGAAGCGTAGTACACGGCCCCGTCGGGCGTCGTCGTGATGCCGTAAGGCCCGCGGCCGCGGGGCGCGTCCCAGACCTGCATGGCGCCGCTCCGGGGATCGAGGCGGCCGTAGATCCCGTTCTGCCCCGTGAACCAGATGCGGCCCTGCTTGTCGAACGTGGCGGTGTTGAGATTGACGTAGCCGCGCGCTTCGGGCAGCGGCCAGCGCTTCACCTCGCGCGTCTTCGGATCGATGCGGACGATCGCGTTGGTGCCGCCCTCGGTGACCCACGGCGCCGCATCCGGCCCGATGATCACCCCGTGGGGCGCCGCGCCCGCACCGAGAGGGATCAGGTCGACCTTGCCCGTCCCGGGGTCCAGGCGCCCGAGCGCGCCGTTTCGCTGCGCCGTGTACCACACGATGCCGTCGGGGCCGACGGCGACGTCGTGCGGGCTCCCGCCTCCGGCGGGCAGGGCGTACGACTGGCGGATGATCTCGGCGCGGGCAGCCCCCGGAAGAAGCGCGAGGACGGCGAGGAGCAGGAGCAGCGTACGCGGCACGAGGCGCATGAGGAACCTCCCTCTCGGCGCGGTCGACGGACCCACTATGCCGCCGCGATCACGGACGAGCAAGCAGGGACGCAACCGGAGCCCGCGCGTCCGTCACGCCTCGAGTTCCGCCGAGACGCAGTCCGCCGGCGGCAGGGGCTGGCCGTCCAGGACCCGCTGGATGTTGCGGAACGCGTGGCGGGCGACGCTGGCCACGTTGTCGAAGACCGAGCCGGCGAGGTGGGGCGCCAGGACGAGACCGGGCGCACGGACGCGGAGCAGCGGGTGGTCGAGGGGCGGCGGCTCGCCGCCGAAGACGTCGATCCCCGCGCCGGCCAGCGTCCCCGCCTCGAGCGCCTCGGCGAGCGCAGCCTCGTCCACGACCTCGCCGCGCGCCGTGTTGATGACGATCGCCCCGGGCCGGAGCCGGGCGATGCGCGCTCTCGACAGCATGCCCCGCGTGGCGGCCGTGTAGGGGACGTGCAGGCTGACGATGTCGGCCTCGGCGAGGAGCGGGTCGAGCTCCTGGAAGTGCACCCCGAGCGCCTGCTCCTCCGCCGGCGCCGGGCGCCGGATGTCGTAATAGCTGACCTCGGTGTCGAAGGCCTGGAGCCGCTTCGCCACTTGCCGGCCTATAGCGCCCAGCCCGACGATCCCGACCCGCTTGCCCCGGAGCTGCCGGGCCTGGAGCCGCGTGTCGGCGCGGGCTCGATTCCACTCGCCCCCGCGGAACTGCGCCTCCCGGTAGGGCAGCCGCCGGAGCACGGCGAGTATGAGGAGCAGCGTGAACTCGGCCACGGGCACCGCGTTGGCGCCGGCAGTGATGGCGACCGGGATGCCCCGAGCCCGCGCCGCCCCGAGGTCGATCTTGTCGACGCCGATCCCCCACTTCTGGATGAGACGGAGGCCGGGCGCCGCGTCCATGAGACTCGCGGGGATGGGCGTGATCCCGCCGACGAAGAACGCGGCGCCGGTCGCCAGCCGCATCCGCTCGGCAGGATCCGGCGACGTGGCCATGCGCAGCTCCACCATCGGGGGGCACTCGGCCGCGATGACGACGCGCACCTCCCGGTCGTGCGAGTCCAGGAAGGCGACGACCGGGCGCGACACGGCTACGCGTCGCGGCGGCGCGCCGCCGTGGCGGGGACGGGGAACTCGTCGGGGTCGATCGGGATCTCGACGACCGCCGGTTTTCCGGACTCGAGCGCCGCGCGGACCGTATCGCCGATCGCCTCCGGGCGCTCGACGTAATACCCCCGCGCGCCGAACAGCTCCGCGTACCGGTCGAACCGCGGATTCCCGAGGTCGGTGCCCACGTACCGCGCCTGGTAGAAGTGCCGCTGGTACGCCTTCTCCGAGCCCCAGCAGTTGTTGTTCAGCACGAGCGCGACCGCGGCGATCCCGTGCCGCACCGCCGTCTCGAGCTCCTGCGCGTTCATCAGAAAGCCGCCGTCCCCGTGGATCGCGAGCGCCGGCGCCTCCGGGCGACCGAGCTTGGCGCCGAGCGCCGCTGGGAAGGCGAACCCGAGCCCGCCGAGATCGAGGGGAGTGAGAAACGTCCGGGGCCGGACGAAGTGGAGCCGGTCGTAGCCGTAGGCGGGGGCGGCGCCGGCGTCCAGGGCGACGATGGTGTCGGGCGGCAGGATGCGCCGGAGCTCCGCGTAGACCCGCTGGGGCTTCACGGGCACGACGTCGAGCGTCGCCTCGCCGAGAAGCCTCGCCTGGCGACGGGCCCTGAGCTCGCGCGCCTCGCGCTGCCAGGCCTGGGAGGCCTGGCCGACGCGGCCTTCTGCGAGCGCGTCGAGGAGGGCGATGAGCGTCTCGCGCGCGTCGGCCTGGATCCCGACCGCGACGGGATAGACGCGGCCGATGTCGCGGGCGTCGACGTCGACCTGGACGATCGCGGTGCCCGGCTGGATGTAGCGCGCGTCGTAGAAGCTCGTGAACTGCCCGAGGCGCGAGCCCACGACCAGCAGGAGGTCGGCGCGCCGGCACGCCTGGGCGGCTTCCGGGGAGCCCGCCCGGCCGAGCGGGCCCACGTAGAGCGGATCGTCGTTGGGGACGGCATCGTTCCGGCCGTACGCCGTGATGGTGGGCAGGCCGTACCGGTCGGACAGGCGCGTGACGAGATCGCCGGCCGCGGCCCACGTCACCCCGCCGCCCGCGACGAGGAGCGGGCGCTCGGCCCGGGTGAGGAGGCGCGCCGCCTCGCGGACCGGCTCCGGGTGGGGCGGGGTCGGGTGCGCCGTCCGGTAACCCTGCGGCGAGAGCGGGTCCCACTGCACGACCTGGTCGTTCAGCACGTCCCGCGGGATGTCGACGAAGACCGGCCCCTTGCGGCCGGTCATCGCCGTCCGGAACGCGAGCCGGAGCGCGTCCGGGATCCGGGCCGGCTGGGTCACCTGGATCGACAGCTTCGTCACCGGCCGGAACAGGGCGGCCAGGTCGAGCTCCTGGAAGGCGTCCCGCCCCTGGAGCCCGAGGGCGGACCCTCCGGCGATGGCGACGACGGGTGAGTGCGCGACGTACGCCCCCGCGACGCCCGTGACGAGGTTCGTTGCGCCGGGGCCGCTCGTCACCAGGCAGACCCCGGGCGTGCCGGTCACGCGCGCCAGGCCGTCGGCCATGAAGGCGCCGCCCTGCTCGTGCCGCACGTTCACGTACTCCACGCTCTTGTCGTCGTGGAGGACGTCCAGCACATCGAGGAAGGTCGAGCCGACGATCCCGAAGACGTACCGGACTCCCTCGGCCTTCAGGAGCTCGACCACGGCTCGTCCGGCGCTCATCTCGGTCACGGCGGGCTCCCTCCGGTGGCATGGTCTGCGATCGCCAGCCCGAGACCTTCGGGCCAGCGGTCCCGAGGCTCGTACCCCAGGAGCTCCCGGGCGGGCCCGAGGTCGTACCGGGCAGGGCCGACCGGCCGGCTCGTGACGTGGACGACCGCGAACCGCGGCACGCGCTCCGCCTCGACCGCGGCGGCGAAGCCGCGGCCGGCGTCACCTGGGCTCAGGTAGCTCTGCGTCCCGTACGGGGACTGGGCGAGCTCCGCCGCATGGGCCGGGTCGCGCGGGCACCAGCCGCACCGGAGCACGATGACCTCGAGGCCGTGCACGTGCGCATACACGTGGCCCGCCGCTTCCATCATGGCCTTGGACGCCGCGTACCAGTTGCGGGGCGCGGTGGGCATCTCCGGCGTGATCGGGAACGGCCCGGGGTGGCCGCGATAGAGCTGCCCCGTGCTGGCGAGCACCACGCGGGCCACGCGGCTCCGGCACGCGGTCTCGAGCAGGTGATACAGGCCCACGATGTTGTTCGGAAGGAGCTCGGTCAGGAAGTCCGCCTCGTCCGGCGTGGCCGCGAGGTGGACCAGCGTCTCGATCCCGGCCGTCGCGCGCGCGAGGTCGGCCGGCCGCGTGAGATCGCCCTCCATCGCCTCCGGAAGGCCGGGGGACGCCACGCGGTCGAAGCCGCGGACCCCGTGGCCGCGCGCGAGAAGCTCCGCCGAGACCGCGCGGCCCAGCCGTCCGGCGGAGCCCGTGACCAGGACCGCTCTCGCGCGGGCCATCTAGGGCGTCGCCGGGGCGGGGGGTGGGGTCGGCGCGGGGGACGGCCTGCCGGGCGGTGCCCCGGTGTCGGCGAAGGCCGTCGCCATCTCGCGCGCCGGCACGGCGGGCGCGTCCCCGTACAGGAAGCAGGACACCACGCGCCGGGGCTCGCTCCGGAACAGCGGCGGCACCGAGGACCGGCACGCCGGCATAGCCGACGGACAGCGGTCCTCGAAGAGGCAGCCCGCCGCGGCCGCGCCGGGCGGCGAGCTCACGGGGGCCGGCGCGCCGTCGGCCGCCCACGTCCGCTCGACCCCCGGCAGTGGAATCGAGCCGATGAGAAGCCGCGTGTACGGGTGCCGCGGATCCCTGACCACCAGCTCCACGTCGCCGGCTTCCACCACGGCGCCGCGATAGAGGACGACGATGTTCTCCGCGATCTGGTAGGCGGTCGCCAGATCGTGCGTGATGTAGATGACGGGGATCTGGAGGTCCAGCGTCATCTGGCGGAGCGCGCCCAGGATCGTGGCCCGGAGCGAGGCGTCCACCATCGACACGGGCTCGTCGGCGAGGATCACGCTCGGCCGCAGGAGGAGCGCCCGCGCGACCATGACACGCTGGCGCTGACCGCCCGAGAGCTGGTGCGGGAAGCGCCCCAGCGTCTCGTCGGGGCGCAGCCCCACCGCGCGGAGGGTGTCCTCGATCAAGGTCCGGGCCGCGGCGCGGGACGCCGCCAGCCCGAACTTCGCCACCGGCACGGTCAGGACGTGGTCGACCCGGTAGAAGGGGTTGTAGACCTCGTACGGGTCCTGGAAGACCGCCTGGACCTCGCGCCGGAAGATCCGCCACTCCGCGCGGGACATGGTGGTGAGGTCGCGCCCGCGATAGGCGACCTGGCCCTCCGTCGGCGCCAGGAGGCCCAGCAGGAGGCGCGCCAGCGTCGTCTTGCCGCTGCCGCTCTCGCCGACCACGGCGATGACGGACGGGCGGCCCTCGGCCAGGCCCAGCGAGAAGTGCCGGAGGGCGACCGTGTGCCTCCGGTCGAGCAGCCCGCCGCCGAAGCTTTTGGTCACCTCGCGCGCTTCGAGCAAGGTCGTCATGCGGCCTTACGCGAGGTGACAGGCGGCCCACCCGCCGGGCCGCGCCTCGCGGAGCAGGGGGATCTCGCTCCGGCAGCGATCCACCGCGAGGGGGCACCGGGGATGGAACGCGCAGCCGGCGGGAAGGTCGCGGAGCGGCGGCGGGAGTCCCGGGATCCCCTGGAAGACGCCCTTCCGCTCGAGGGACGGCAGGCTGGCGATCAGCATCCGCGTGTACGGGTGGAGCGGCCTGGTGAAGACGTCGCGCACGGGCGAGATCTCGACCAGCCGCCCCGCGTACATGACGCCGAGCCGGTCCACGAACTGCGCCATCAGCCCCATGTCGTGGCCCACCAGGATGACGGCGGCGCCGAGATCGGCCTGGGCGCGCGCCAGCGCGTCCATGACCTGCCGCTGCACGACCACGTCCAGCGCGCTGGTGGGCTCGTCGGCCACGATCACCTGGGGGGAGAGGCTCACGGCGATGGCGATGCAGGCGCGCTGCTTCATGCCGCCGCTCAGCTGATGGGGGAACATGCCGGCGACCCCGGGGTCGAGGCCGACCCGGGGAAGGAGGTCAACGAGCCGGCCGTCGAGCTGGCGCCCGGTCACCTGGACGCCGTGGTCCCGCAAGGCATCGGCGATCTGGTCGCGGATCCGGAGGACGGGGTTCAATGAGTTCATCGATCCCTGGGGAACCAGGGCGATCCGCGCGAGCCGGAGTCGCCGCATCTCCTCGTCGGGGAGCGTCATGAGGTCCCGGCCGTCGAGCCACACCGCGCCGGATTCGATGCGGCCCGGCGGCTTGATGAGGCGCAGGAGCGCCAGCGCCATCGTCGACTTGCCGGAGCCGGACTCCCCGGCGATGCCGAGGCGCTCGCCCCCGCGGACGCTGAAGCTGAGGCCGTCGGCCGCCCGCACGGCGCCCCCGGCCGTGTGATAGCTCACCGAGAGGCCCGCGACCCGGAGGACATCGGCGCTCACGAGTCTACCTCGCCACGCAGGGACTTCTGCGACGGCCTTGATCGGACGGCCGTTGGCCTGTGGCGGCCCGTGGGGTCACACCGCTCTCCGGAGCCGGGGGTTCGCGACCTCGTCGAGCCCGACCGTGACGAAGAACAGGCCGAGGAACACGACGAGGATGACGACGATCGGCGCGGCCCACCACCACCACCAGCCGTTGATGAGCGCCGCGTTGAAGTTCACCCAGTAGAGCGTCATGCCGAGGGTGGGGGAGTCGATGGGCCCGAGCCCGAGGACTTCGAGGAAGACCGAGGCCAGGATGGCGCTCGAGACCGCGTTCACGAGCGTCGCCCCCAGGTACGGCAGGAGATTCGGCACGAGCTCGCGAACGATGATCTCGGGGCCGCTCATGCCGGAGAGGCGGGCCACGTCGACGTAGCCCCGCTCGCGGAGGCTCAGAACCTGGGCTCGGATCGCGCGCGTGGGGCTGAGCCACGCCAGCGAGGCCACGACCACGGCCATCTGGTCGACCGTCAGGCCCTCCTTGATGGACACGGCGATGATGATCAGCACGAGCAGGCCGGGGACCGTCAGGCCGACGTCGACGACGCCCCGGATGACCGCGTCGACCTTGCCCCGGTAGTACGCGGCGGTGAACCCGAGGATCGACCCCAGGCCCACGCCGATCAGCCCGGCGATGAAGCCGATGCGGAGGGTGAGCGGGGTGCCCGCGACCATGACGGCCAGGAGGTCCCGGCCCTGCCGGTCCGTGCCGAGCGGGTACTGCGGGGACGGCGGCCGGAGCGTCGGGACCGACAGCGGCCGAGCCTTCGCCGTGTCGACCACGAGGTGCCCGACCCCCACGAAGGCGGCCAGGGCGCCCAGGAGCACGAGCCCGACGATCAGCGCGACGTTGCGGCGCAGGTAGCGGAGGGTGGCGGCGACCGCGCCCGCCCGCGGGGCGAGGGTCGCCGACATGGTCGCCGCGGTCTGCCCGCTCACGGAGGTCAGGCCTTCCGGTACGAGATGCGGGGATCGAGCAGCGGATACACCGCGTCGAGGATCAGGGTGGCGAGGCCCAGCGCGACGATCACGGTGAACACGATGCCCTGGATCAGGAAGTGGTCGTTCTCCCGGATCGCCTGGAACAGCACCGTGCCGATCCCCGGATACCCGAAGATCACCTCGACGAGGACGGCCCCCGACACGATCTGGCCGAGGGCCAGGGCGAGCCCGGTGGCTTGGGGGAGGAGCGCGTTCCGGACGCAGTAGCGCAGGAAGATCGTGAGGCTCCGGAGCCCCTTCGCCTCCGCGAAGACCACGTAGTCCTCGCCCTGGGTCGTGACCATCATGCCGCGCATCGACAGGGCCCACCCACCCGTCGCCACCAGGATGATGGAGAGGGCGGGCAGGATCGCGTGCGAGACCAAGTCGAGGACGAAGGGGAGCGTCGGGGCCGGGAAGGCGCCGGCGCTGTACCCGCCGAACATCGGGAGCACCGGGAACCGGAAGGCGAAGACGTAGATGAGGATGAGCCCGAGCAGGAAGAAGGGAATCGCGTGGAACGCCCAGAGCGGCGGCATGAGCCACCGCATCCAGCGGGGCGCGCGGGGCCAGCCGAGCAGCGCGCCGAGGAACGTGCCCAGGGCGAACGACACCACCGTCGTGGTGCCCAGGAGCCCGACGGTCCACGGGAGCGCCTCCGCGATCATCTCGTTCACGGTGCGCGGGTAGTTCGCGATCGAGTAGTTGAAGTCGAGCCGGGCCGCGTTCCGGAGGAAGGTGAGGTACTGGACCCAGAGCGGTCGGTCGAGGCCGAACCGCCGATCGTACTCCTTGACCATCTCCTCGATCCCGGCCTGGACGTGCCCTCCGAGCTGCGCTTGCTGGAGCAGCTTGACCCGGACCGGGTCCTGTCCGGTCAGGCGCGGCAGGAAGAAGTTCAGCGTCGCGGCGAGCCACGCGATCAGGAGGAACACGCCGCCGCGCCGGAGGAGGTAGCTAGCCGACATGGGCCGACGTCCCCCCTCGGCGCCGGCCGGCCAGGCCGGGGCGAGGTGACCGGCTCACGGCTCCCGGCGCGGCCGCGCGGCCCGGCCTCGGGGTCGCGCGGCGTCCACGGGCGCTACTGCGTCGGCTGGAGATTCCAGAGCACCATCGCGTAGGTGAGGTGCCAGAACGCGCCGTTGACGTAGGGCGTCTCCGCGGTGGGCCAGTGCTGCCAGTACGTCGTATTCATGGGAATCCGGTGGATGTTGTGCACGAGCGGGATGTCCGGCAGCTCGGGAATCCAGATCTCCATCGCCTTGTGGAAGAGGTCCATGAGGCGCGTCTTGTTGCGCATGTCCGTCACGAAGACGTCGTCGACGATCTTGTTGAAGGCCTCGTTCTTCCAGCGCGCGAAGTTGACGAGGTGGGCACCGGGCACCGCAACCGTGCTGCTCTGGTAGAGGCGGAGCGTGTAGTAGGGGTCGTTCACACCACCGCCGTGCCCGTAGAGCGCCCCCGTGTACTGCCCCTTCTGGAACCGGTCGTCGAAGTCGGGCGGCAGGCTCATGCTGGCGTCGACGCCCTGGCGCTTGAGGAGCTCCACGAGGACGGGGCCGATCGCGGGCCCGCTCGAGCCGAAGCCGATGATGTCGACCTTCAGCTTGGCGCCCTGCGGGTCGGTCCAGACGCCCTGGGCGTCCTTCTTCCAGCCCTTCCTGGTCAGGAGCTCCTCGCCCTTCTTGGGGTTGTATTCGAGCGTGTTGTGCTTGGCGAGGATGTCCTTCACGCCGTCGATGTACGGCTTGAGCGCCGGGTACTCGGGCAGCGGGAGGGGGGAGACGAGCGAGGCGCCGAGGTAGCCCACGTCCACGACCTGCTGCCGATCGATGAAGTAGCTGAGCGCCCAGCGGACGTCCTTGTCGTCGAAGGGCGGCCGCTCGTTGTTGACGTAGAGGGAGATCGGCCACCAGTCCATGTACCCGTAGGGCGGCTTCTGCCCGGAGTGCGTGATGATCTTCGGGTTCTGCCGGAAGATCGTCTGGAACGTCGCCGGCTGCATCGACCCCGCGTAGTCGATCTGGTTCGAGATCAGCAGCTGGGCGTTCTGCTGCTCGGTCGCGTTGGGGAGCCAGATGTTGCGCTCCACCTTCGGCAGCGGCGCCAGGCCCGCCTTGGCCGCCCACCACTCGTCGCGGCGGTCGATCACCTTCTGCTGGGGTGACGAGAAGGCCACCTGCCACGGGCCGGTCGTCACGGGCCAGCCCTTGGCGATGTCGAAGTGCTTGAACGTGGTCCAGTCCTGCCCCTGGAAGACGTGCTTCGGCACGATGTAGACGCCGATGTCGTACTTGTAGGTCAGGAAGAAGAAGAACCGGGGCGCGGGGACCTTGAACTTGATCACGACAGTGTTCGCGTCGGCCGCGTGGGCCTCCTGCATGAACTGCTGGACGTCGACCCCCCAGCGGACCTTCGGGCCAAGGTCCCGGAGGCTCGTCAGCGTGTAGGCGACGTCCTCGGCGGAGAAGGGCGCGCCGTCACTCCACTTGATGCCGGAGCGGGTCTTGATCGTCAGCTCCTTGAAGTCCGGGCTGTACCGGTAGCTCTCGGCCAGCCAGAGGTACTCCTTGTCGGCGAAGGCGCTGTAGTACGCGAGCGGCTCGTAGAGGATGCCCGGGCCGTTCTGGTGGTTCGACCCGATGGAGTACGGGTTCCAGAGCTCGAAGTCGACCCACCGGCCCTCGCGGCTCCCGATCCACACGAGGCTCAGCGTCCGGTTGCGGGCGACGGTCTTGAGTTGGGCGGCGGCGGGGCGCGCGGGCAGCACCGCCGCGGCGCCCGCGGCGAGGGCACCGGTCTTGATCAGGTCGCGGCGCGTCATCGCGTTCGCGCGTGGCCGCCTGGACCCGGCAGCGCGCGGGTCGTTCGAGGTCCCGTCGTGAGACATCGTGGTCTCCTTCGCCTCGACCGGCGGGCACCGCCGAGTGTCGCGCCGTTCGAGCTGTTGAGCCTCTTGCGCTGGGGGTGAAGGCAGTATATGAAACCCACCACGAACACGCGTGGTCTGTCAAGCGGACCCGGGCCACGTCCGGGCGCGACGACGCGAGCGAGGAGGCGAAGGGTGGCCAGGTTCAAGGTGGCGACGCCGGAGGGCGTGAGCTTCGGCCCGCCGGATGCGGGCTACGACAGCGAGATGGAGGCGCTCGCGCCCATCGGGGCCGAGATCGTCGACATCCCGTCGGGCAGCGAGGAGGATTTCATCCGGGCGGCGCGCGACGCCGACGCGCTGTACGCCAAGGCTCGGCGCATCACCAAGCGCATGATCGACGGCCTGGAGCGGTGTCGCGTGATCGCGCTGGGGACGGTCGGCGTGGACTCGGTCGACGTCGCCGCGGCGACGGCGCGCGGCATCCCGGTGACCAACGTGCCCGACACGTTCATCGAGGAGGTGGCCGACCATGCGCTCATGCTTATCCTCGCCGCGTACCGGCGGCTGACGCTCATGGACCGGTACGTCCGCGACGGCCGCTGGGCCGAGGGCCGGCCGTACCTCTCGCAGTTCCCCCGCCTGTGGGGCCAGACCCTCGGGCTCGTCTCGTTCGGGCACGTGGCGCGGGCGGTGGCCAGCCGGGCGCGACCGTTCGGCCTCCGCATCCTCGCCTACGATCCCTATGTCGACGAGACGGTCATGACGCAGCACGAGGTCGAGCCGGTGGGGTTGACGGACCTCCTGCGCCGCTCGGACATCGTCTCGATGCACGCCCCGGCGACGGCGGACGCCTTCCACCTCCTGACCGAGGAGCACTTCCGGCTGATGAAGCGGGAGGCGCTGTTCGTCAACACGGGGCGAGGACCGACGGTCGACGAGGCCGCGCTCGTCAAGGCGCTCGAGGAGGGCTGGATTGCCGGGGCCGGCCTCGACGTGTTCGAGCAGGAGCCGGCCATGGCGACCAACCCGCTGCTCCGGATGGACAATGTCATCCTGACCCCGCACGTGGCGTCGGCGTCGGCGCGCATGGATCCGGAGCGGCGACGGCGCGTGGGCCGCGAGATCGCGCTCGTGCTGAGTGGCCGGTGGCCGATGAGCTGCGTCAACCCGACGGTGCTGGAGAAGACGTCGCTCCGGCGGTGGCAGCCGTACTCGATGGAGCGCGGACCGGGCGTCTGAGCCGTCGGGGGGCGCTCAGCCGCCCCCGGCCATCCCCGTGATCCGGTGGACGCGCGGGACCACGTCCTGCGCGAAGACGCGGATGACGTCGGCCACGTCCTGGCCGGGCACCGCGTGGGGCCGAACGGTCAGGTGCGTGATCCGGGGATGCAGTCCCCGGGCGAGCTGCTCGGCGCAGCGCGCGGCGTTGCCGGCGAGCACCATCGACTCGACGACCTCGCGCGGCATCAGGGGCGCCGCGTCGGCCTCGGCCCGGGCCCGGTCCGGGCGCCGCGCGATCTCCGCGAACGCCTCGGGGAGCCGGAGGCCGATCGCGTCCAGATACTCCCAGTGCGGATACTGGGCCAGCACGCGTGAGGTCACGCGCCGCCGCATGACGGCGAAGGCGGCCTCGTCGTCGGCGGCGATGCAGGCCTCGACGCGCAGGCCGACGTCCACCGCGCCGGGCGGCCGATTGGCCTTGGCCATGCCGGTGTCGATCTGATTCACGTAGAACTCGAACGCGGTCGGGTTCAGCGTGTTGGCGATCAGCACGCCGTCGGCCACCTCTCCGGCCAGCCGGGTGACCTGCGCGCCGTGCGTGGCGAAGTAGATCGGTACGCGCGCCTGCACCGGCTTGACGGACAGCTTGGCCGCGCCCAGCGAGACCACTTTTCCCTGCGCCGCGTACTCGCCGCCGCCGAGGAGGCCCCGGATCATCGCGACCGCCTCGCGCATCGCCGCCACCGGCAGCCGGTGCTCGATGCCCAGCTGCTTGAGGCCGTGGCCTCCGACCCCGAGCCCCAGGACCGCGCGGCCGCCCGTCATCTCGTCCAGCGTGGCCACCGCGCTCGCGATCGCGGACGGGTGGCGCGAGTAGGGGTCGACGACCCCGGGTCCCAGCCGGATCTCGCGGGTCCGGGCGGCGATGGCCGCGAGCCCGACGAAGCAGTCGTGCGCGAAGCGGAGATCCGTGTACCAGAGGCCGCGGTACCCGAGCTCCTCGCTGGCGCGGCCCAGCTGCACGAGCTTGGCCGTGGGGTACTCGGCGTTCAGCAGCACGCTGAGGGCCGGGGGGGCCCGCATCCCCTGCGCCGCCGAGCGGGCCAACGGTCTAGCCGCCGGCGACCTGGTCCCGCACCGCCTGGGCTCGGGTCTCGGGCGCGCCGCCGATCACCCAGTTCTCCTTGGCGATGTTCTCGAAGATGACGTGGACGCCGTCGCGCTTCGACCCACCGATCCGCACCAGGGCGTCGGTGATCGCCTCGGCGATGGCCCGCTTCTTCTCGACGGAGCGACCCTCGTAGAACGCGACGCGAACGACTGGCATGGCCTGATCCTTTCAGTCCGCCGCCGCGGGGCATCCGCGGCGCATCGAGAGGCCAAGGCTACGCGCCGGCTCCCGGCGTCTTCAACAATAGATTTCCTGGGCCCCCGGGACCTAGTCGGGCTTTTGGCCCGGCGGGCAGTCGCCCACCGCGGGCCGGACGGTGCCGAAAGCCCTGCTAGGGCAAGCCCCGTCGCCAAATCTATCGTTGAAGGACCGGAGCCGTCCTCATAGCATGGTGTCACGAGCGGGCCGTGCGGCGGGCCGGGGGGTCCCGTCCTTCTTGCACGCTCGCTCGGCGAGGTCGCCGCAGCGGATCCGCGGACCGTCCGGGGAGGGCGTCGAGCATGCTGACCAGGAGAGGGTTCCTCAAGGCCACCACTGCCGGCGCGGCGAGCGTCGTCTTGGCGCCGCGCTCCGGTCGGGCGCAGACCGCGGGCATCCGGCGCGGCGGCACGCTGACGGCGGCCATCTTCGCCGACCCCTTGACCTTCGACCCGCACTTCACCGGCAACCTGCAGGGCCGCGCCGCCACGCGGGCGATCCACGACACGCTGCTTCGCGTGAACGAGCAGGGCCGGCTCGCGCCCGGCCTCGTCGAGTCCTGGGAGCAGACGGACGACCGGACGTTCGTGCTGCGGCTCAGGGCGAACCTCAAGTTCCAGGACGGCACCTCGCTCGACGCCGCGGCGGTCAAGTTCAACATCGACCGCATCCGCGACGCGAAGACCACCGCCGCCGGCGGCATCCGCGCCGGCGAGATCAGCACGCTCGACACGGTCGAGGTCGTCGATGCGCGCACGTTCAAGCTGGCGCTGAAGTCGCCGTTCGCGGCGTTCCTGTTCCCGTTCACCGACGTGACCGGCTGCATCGGGTCGCCGGCCGCGTTCCAGAAGTGGGGCGCCGACTACGGCCTGCACGCCGTCGGCGCGGGCCCGTTCCGGCTGACGGAGTACGCAAAGGACAGCCGCACCGTGCTGGAGCGGAACGGGGACTACTGGGACAAGGGCAAGCCCTATCTCGACCAGGTGACGCTGCGCCCGATCCCGACCGACAGCACGCGCCTCGCCGAGCTACGCGCGGGCGGGGTGCAGTTCGCCGAGGCGCTGCCCCTGCAGGACATCGCCCGCCTGCGCCAGTCCAAGGAGCTCGTGGTCTCCGAGAAGGTCGGGTTCCGCTGGGAGTACTTCGGCTTCAACCTTGCCGAGGCGTATCCGGGCAAGTCCAAGAAGTTCCGGCAGGCCTTCCAGTGGGCGATCGACCGCGAGGCGCTGCACCAGGTCGCGTTCTTCGGCACCGGGTCGATCGGCTACGACGGCATCATGCCGGGCAGCCCGTTCCACGACCCGAGCTACAAGCCGTTCAAGCAGGACCTGAACATGGCGAAGAGGCTGATCGGGGAGTCGGGGATCGCCACGCCCGTCACCATCCCGGCGCCCCTCCAGCCCGACCCGGTCAAGCAGCGCGCGGGCCAGCTGTTCCAGGCCACGGCCGCGGAGCTCGGGGTCAAGGTCAACATCGAGCAGATCGACTCGGCCGGCTATCGCAACCAGCTGCGGGACGGCAAGCTCGCGATCGACCTCTTCGGCTGGTGGGGCTACCGGCCCGATCCCGACCAGTACCTCGGCATCCTGCTCCACTCCGCGGGCTCCTACGCCAAGTACAACTCCTACAGCAACCCGAAGATGGACGCGCTGATCCTGGCCGAGCGCGCCGCGCGCAGCGAGGCGGAGCGTCGCACGGCGTTCCGGCAGATCTCGGAGCTGATGAACGAGGACGCGGCCTACGTGCCGTGGCACTACAGCTCGGACTTCAAGGGGCTCCATCCGAAGGTCAAGGGCTTCGTGCACGCGCAGGACGCGATCACGCACTTCCACGAGATGTGGCTGGAGAGCTGATCCCCGCGCGCCGCCCGGGCCCATGATCACCCTCGTCACCCTCCACATCGTCAACGAGCCGAACCGGGCGCAGGCCCTCTGGCTGCTCAAGCGGAACACCGAGCTCGCCCGCCAGGCCAAGGGATTCGTCTCCCGGGATATCCTGTTCTCGAAGAAGGAGCCGTCCAGGGGCTACAGCATCACGACCTGGGAGTCCGAGGCGGACATGGAGCGCTTCCTGAGGAGCCCCGAGCGCCCGCCGCTCGAATACGAGGGCGAGGAGACGCGCGTGTACCTGAAGACGCCCGAGGGCCGCGTCCTGCTCTTCACCCGGACGGACAGCGACCGCTACGAGCTGATCCCCGTGCCGTAGGCCCCAGGAGCTCGGCGTGGCGACGTACATCGCCCAGCGCCTGCTCGCCGCGATTCCCGTCCTCGTCCTCACCAGCGTCATCGTCTTCCTGCTGATGCGTCTGCTCCCCGGAGATCCGGTGCTGATGATCGTCTACCAGGGCGGCGCGGACGTCAGCACCGAGGCGGTTCAGCAGATGCGGCGGCAGTTCGGCCTCGACCAGCCGCTGTACCGGCAGTATCTCGCCTGGGTCGGCAAGCTCTTGTCTGGCGACCTGGGCCGCTCGATCATCAGCCGGCAGCCGGCCTGGGACATGCTCGCCCCGCGCATCCTGCCGACCGCGCAGATCGGGCTCACCGCCTGGGTGCTGGCGATGCTGACCTCGGTGCCGGTGGGGATCGCCGGCGCGACCGGGCAGCACACCTGGAAGGACTGGCTCGGGACGATCGGGTCGCTGATCGGCGCGGCGATGCCGTACTTCCTGACCGGCGGCCTGCTGATCTACGTCGTCGCCATGCGGTGGCGTCTTCTGCCCGCGTCGGGCTACGTCTCTCTCCTCGTGGATCCTCTCCAGAGCGTCAAGACCACCATCCTGCCGGCGCTGACGCTCGCGCTCTGGCTGGCCTCGACCGTCACCCGGCAGACCCGCGCCAGCTTCATCGACGTCCTCCGGCACGCCTACATCCGGACGGCCCGGGCCAAGGGCCTGGGCGAGGGAGGGGTGATCCTGGGCCATGCGTTCAAGAACGCGATGCTGCCGGTGGTGACGATCCTCGGCATCCAGCTCGGCGCGCTGTTCAGCGGCGCCGTCATCACCGAGACGATCTTCGCAATTCCGGGAGTCGGCCGGCTGATGGTCGATTCGATCCTCAGTCGGGACTACCCGATCGTGCAGGCGGTCGTGCTGTTCATCACGGCGACCGTCGTGCTCGCCAACCTGCTGGTCGACGTCGCCTATGGCGTGATCGACCCGCGCATCCGGAAGACCTGAGGCAGCACGCCGTGGGGACGGTGGTGGCGGGACCGGCGGCACACCGGGAATGGCGGGCGGGGGCGGGGCGCCTCGTCGCGGCGCTCGGCCGGCTCGCGCGGAATCGTCTGGCGCTCGCCGGGTTGGTCCTGGTGCTCGTGGAGACGGCGATCGCCATGCTCGCGCCCTGGCTCGCGCCCGCCGACCCTAGCGCCATCGACTACCGCGCGATGCTGGCCGGGCCCAGCGCCGCGCATCTCCTCGGCACCGACGACCTCGGGCGCGACGTGCTGAGCCGCCTGATGCACGGGGCCCGCGTGTCGCTCGGGGTGGGGATCACGTCCGTGCTGCTGGCCGCGGCGGCCGGCGTGCCCCTGGGGCTCGTCACCGGCTACCGGGGCGGCAAGGTGGACGAGGGGCTGATGCGCCTGCTCGACAGCGTCATGGCCCTGCCCGCGCTGGTGCTGGCGCTGACCATCGCCGCGGTGCTCGGTCTGGGCCTGGTGAACGGCATGATCGCCATCGCCATCGTGCTGGTGCCGATCTTCACGCGCCTGGTGCGCGGCCAGGTGCTGTCGGTCAAGCACAACGACTACGTGCAGGCCGCCCACGCCCTCGGCCTGCCCACGCGGGTGGTCCTCGCCCGGCACATCCTGCCGAACGTGGTCAACCCGGTGATCGTGCAGGCCTCGCTGGGTGTCGGCTTCGCCATCATCATCGAGTCGAGCCTCAGCTTCATCGGCCTGGGCGCGCAGCCGCCGACCCCCGCCTGGGGATCGATGGTGCAGACCGGCTTTCAGTATCTCGAGATCGCCCCGTGGTTCGTGCTGGCGCCGGCCACGATGATCTTCCTCGCGGTGCTGGGCTTCAACATGCTGGGCGACGGACTGCGAGACGTGCTCGATCCGCTGGCACGGTCGCAGCGGTAGGGCTCAGCGCTCCGACACGAGCGCCAGCCGCGCCGCGCGGCGCGGCGGGGCGCCGGGCGCCGCGGGTGGGAACTGCGCCAGCACCCAGTCACGGAACACGCGCACCTCGTCGCCCTCGGATCGCTCCGAGGTCACCAGATAGAACGCGCGCGGCGTGCGGACGGAGGCGGCGAGCGGGCGCACGAGCCGGCCCTTCCGCAAGAGGTCGTCGCATAGGAGCGCCCAGCCGAGCGCGATGCCCTGCCCCTCGCACGCGGCCTGCATCAGCAGCGGATGGCTGTTGATCTTCAGGTTCCGGCTGCTGCTGTAGCCCTTGATTCCCTGCTCGGCGAACCACAGCGGCCAGTCCATCAAGCCGGGGCGGTCGTCGTCGATCGACAGCAGCGTCTCCCGGCAGAGCTGCTCGACGCCGGCCAGCGGCGGGCGCCCGCGCAGGTACTCGGGGCTGCACACGGGAAACACCTCGCCCTGACGCAGGAGCGTCGACCGGAAGCCCGGCCAGTGCCCCATGCCGTACGCGATGCCCGCGTCCACCTGGTGCGCGATCTTGTCGAACCCGCGATCGGTCGCCGCGACGTGCAGGTCGATGTGGGGGTAGAGCGCGCGGAACCGCGGCAGGCGCGGCACCAGCCAGAAGGTGGCCACGGCGAAGGTAGCGCCGATCGCCACGCGGGCGGACTGGACGGTCGCGCGGAGCTCTTCCGTCGTGACGGCCACGTGCTCGAATCCCATGGACACGGCACGATGCAGCCGGCGGCCTTCCGACGTCAGCTCGAGTCCGCGGTGCAAGCGCTCGAACAGCGCGATGCCGAGCTCGCGCTCCAGGGCGCGCACCTGCTGGCTGACCGCCGCCTGGGTGACCTGGAGCTCCCGAGCGGCCTGCGTGAAGCTCCGGTGTCGCGCCGCCGATTCGAACATCAGCAGCGCGGACAGCCTCGGCAGGCGGTGCAGATATCCGCTCATGACTGGAACCCCTGGCTCGTGCGTCTCGATGGTGCGCGGCCGGCGGAGGCCGTGTCAAGAGCGCGGGGCGACCGCGTGTTGGATGGCCCGGGCGCGGCCCGCTGTCGCTCTGGTGTCCGCGCCCGGCGCCGCCGCCCTTGACAGGGCGGAGGCCGTGGCCACACCCTTGCGCCCGAGCGGGGTTGCCCGCGCGCCCTTCTGCTCAGAGAGGGGACATCATGTCGACGGTCGACCACCTGCCCGGCTGACGCCGGCGTCCGGGAGCGATCGGTGACCCGGTCTCCGGATCCCGCCGTCGTGGTGACGCCCCCCTCCGACAACGCGTGCCTGCCGTGGCGCGCGGCGATCGTGATGTACCTCGGCTACGTGGCCGGCGTCGTCCTGGCGACCTGGCCGCTGGCGCGGCACGCGTCGACCCACTGGCCCCTCCACCACGACCCGTCGCTCTTCACGTGGGTGATGGTCTCCATGGCGCGTTGGCTCGCCGGAGGTCCTTTCCATCTCTTCGACGGCAACGCCTTCTATCCGTACAGCAAGAGCCTCGCGCTCAGCGAGCCGCTCCTGGTCCCGGCGGTCCTGGGGTTGCCGGGGTTCCTCTGGGGCAACCCCGTCCTGACTTACAACCTCCTCATCCTGCTCTTCTGGCCGGTCAATGGGGTCACGATGGCCTGGGCCGCCTACTCGCTGACCGGGTCGCGAGCCGCCGCGTGGCTCGCGGGCGCCGTGTTCTGCGTGTCGCCCTATTTCACCGAGTACCACCTCGAGTTCAACATGCTGCCGGCGGCGACGATTCCCGTGGCCCTGATCGCGTGGGTTCGATGGCTCGAGCGCGAGGAGGGCCGGTGGCTGGCGGTCGCCCTCACGGCCCTCGCGGTCCAGGGCATGACGAGCTGGTACTACACGATCATCCTGGGCTTCGGACTCGCCATCCTGACCCTCGGCTTCGTCTCGCTTCGCTGGGGCGGCTGGCACCTCTGGCGCGATCTCGGAGGGCTGGCCGCCGGGGGCGTGGCGGTCGGCTTGCTCCTCCTGCCGATCGCCTGGCCCTACGTGGTGCTTCGCCGGGAGCTCGGCTTCGAGCACGATCTGGGCGAGACCAGCCGGCACTATGCGGACCTCCTGTCGTTCGTCGAGCCGGCGGGCCGGAGTCTCCTCTTCCACGTCGACTGGACCCGGCACATCCCCGAGACGCAACCCTTCGTCGGGTACACGGTCCTCGCCCTCGCCGCGAGCAGCGTCGGCTGGCTCGCGCGTGACGTGCTCTCGTTGGCGGCGCGTCGTCTCGCCCACGCGGGCTGTGTCATGCTGGCGGCGGCCCTGGCCGTCTCGGGGCTCGGAATGGCGCTCGGTCCGCGCCATCACCATCTCGGGTCGCATGTGTTCAGGATCCGGCCGCAGTCGTACCTGTCCGTGGCGATGCTCCTGGGGCTGGGCGTCCTGGCCCTCCGGGGATGGGATCGCTGGCGTGAGCGAGGGCCCAGACGGCTGAGCGAGGGCGACTGGGTGAGACTCCTCGGCCTCTTGACCGCGGTCTCGGCCGCGCTCGCCCTGGGGCCGGTGCTGCACGTGGCGCGGCGCTCGCTGGGCGCGGGCCCGTACGTCGGCCTGCATCGCACGCTCGTGCCTCTCCACGCCCTTCGCATCACCGTGCGCTTCGGGGTCCTCACGGTGGCGGCGCTCGCCCTGTTGGCCGGGCTCGGGTGGAAGGGACTCGCCGCGAGGCTACGGGGCCGGCCGCGCCTTCTCCGGCTGGTCGGCGTCGCGCTGCTCGTGGCGATCGCGGCCGAGTACGCGGTGCGGCCGCCCGGATACGCCGCGGTGGACCCGCCGCGGCCGGTGGACGAGATCCTCCGGGCGACGCCCGACGACGTGGCGGTGCTCGACTGGCCGATCAAGGCGGACGACACGCGCGTGATGTTCCGGTCGCTCTACCACGGGAAGCGCGTCATGAACGGCCACTCGGGGTTCGAGCCGGGATCGTACGACTACCTGGGCCGGCTGCTGACCACCTCGGGCCCACCGTTCCCGGTGGAGGAGGCACAGGAGGAGCTGCGACACATCTATCCGCTCCGCTACGTGGTGGTGCGCCTCCAGCAGACCGGCACCCTCCGGGCGACGTGGCTGGCGGCTCGGGAGGCCGCGCCGCCCCTGCTCCGGTTCCTCGGCCACTACGGCGAGGACGATCTCTACGAGGTTGTCCCGCTGCCGGAGTCGACGTGGCGGGTCGAGCGACTCGTCTCGTACGGCTTCCTGCGACGGCACCCGTCGCTCGAAGTGGCAGTGCGGCCGCTCACGACGTACCCGGAGCGGGAGCAGTTCGTCGACATCGGGCTGAACGGAGAGGTCCTCCGGCGGGTGTCGCTGGGCGGACCGGTCACGGCTCGCCTGCCGGTCCGGGGCGCGCTCTTCGAGGCCGCGCCCAACGCGATCTCGCTCGACTACGGCTACGCGATCCGGCCGGGCGTGGCCGGCGGGAACCATCGGATCGGCACCACCGGCGTGTCGAGCCCCGCGGACCTGTGGGTGCGGAGCGCCGGAGAGCCATACGGGGACGAGGCCGCGATCCATCTCAACGGACGGGAGGCGATCCCGGCGAGCCGCGGATACAACCTGGTCGCCATTCTCCCGGGCGGCCGGCCCCCCCAGGCCGCGGCCTTCGACACCTTCGGCGACCCGGGGGCGGCGCCGCGCCTCGCGGCCTGGATTCGCGATCTTCCCCTGGGGACGGTGGTCGCCGGCGCGATTCGCGACGAGGGCTCGGCGCTCCTGACGCGCGAGACGATCGACGCGCTGGGCTCGCTGGGAACCACGGGCGACCTCCGGGGTCGCTTCCGCGAGTCGCACGCCTTCGTCGGCGTCAAGGGGGCCAGGGCCGGCACCGCGCTCGAGGCGCTCGGGCCGCGACCCGTCGAGCTCCTCGTCGGACGAGCTCGGGACGCCGGTGGCTTCGAGGGCGGCTTCGAGCTCACCGCGTTCGGGCTCAGGTGAACCCGGTCTATGGAGCGTGGACCGGCGCCGAAAGCCGTGGAACCCCGCTCGGTGTAAGGGAAAACCTCGCGAGTCGCTAGGGCGTGGCGCCGGCCTCGCCGCCGAACAGGCCGCTGTCCAGCGCGTACCGCACGAGCTCGGCGCGGCTCTGGAGCCCGAGCTTGTCCACGAGGCGCGCCCGGTAGGTCTCGACGGTCTTGACCGACAGCCCCAGGTGATCCGCGATCTGCTGGTTGGTGTAGCCCTGCGCCACGAGCTCCAGGACCTCCCGCTCGCGCTGGCTCAGGGGCGCGGTCGGGCTGGCGCCGGTCGTTCCCCGGCGCCTGAGCCCGCTCTGGACGACGCTCGCCGCGAGCGCCGGATCGAGCGCCGTGCGCCCCCGGTACACGTCCCGGATGGCGGCGAGGAGGGCGGAGTCCGCGGCCCGCTTGACGACGTACCCGGAGGCGCCGGCCGCTAGCGCCGCCCGGAGGTACGCCGGCATGTCGTGCATCGTGAGAACGAGCACGCGCGTGGCGGGCGCCGCCTCGCGGATGCGCTCGATCGCCTTGATGCCGCTGGACCCGGGCATGCTGATGTCGACGAGCGCCACGTCGGGCCGGAGCGCCGCGGCCTTCCGCACGGCCTCGTCGCCGTCGCTCGCCTCGCCCACCACCTCCAGGTCCCGCTGGCTGCCGATGAGCATCCGCAGGCCCGTCCGGAGGACGGCGTGATCATCCGCGATGAGGATCCGGATCCTTCCCATCAGAGCCTCCAAGAACCGGCACCCGGACGTAGATCGTGGTGCCCTCGCCAGGGGTCGACTCGATCGTCACCGTTCCGCCAAGGAGCGCCGCGCGCTCCCGCATGCCGTGGAGCCCGAGGTGCGCGCGGGCGGCCGGAGTGCGGAGCATGCCCTCGACGTCGAAGCCGCAGCCGTCGTCCGACACGATGGCCTGGACGACCTCCCGCCGCCGCTGGAGCACGACGCTCGCGGTCCGGGCGCTCGAGTGCTTCGCCGCGTTGGTCAGCGCTTCCTGGATGATCCGGTAGAGGCTCGCCTCGACGGCGGGCGGCAGCCGCTCCAGGCCGAAGCCCACCGCGCTCACCTCGACGGGCAGGCTGCGCATCTGCGCGTGATCCAGCGCCAGCTGGTCGACCGCCGGGACCAGCCCGAGCTCGTCGAGGACGCCGGGCCGCAAGCCGCGGGCGAGGCGACGGACCTCGTCGAGCGTCCGGGCGGCGACCCGGCGCAGCTCGGCAACCTGCTCGCGAGCCGCGGAGAGGCTCGGCGCCTCCGAGAGCGTGCGCAGCCCTACAAGGAGCGAGGTCAAGGACTGTCCGGTCTCGTCGTGGAGCTCGCGCGCGAGACGACGCTGCTCCTCCTCCTGGGCGACGGTCACCTGCTCGAGGAGGCGCGCGCGGACCTCCGCATGCCGGCGGCGCTCGGTGACGTCGTGGGTCACGACGGAGTATCCCACGAACAGCCCCTCGGGATCGCGAACGGCCGTGGTGAGACCCTCCGCCCAGAACCGGCTCCCGCCCTTGCGAATGCGCCACCCCTCCTCGACGGCTCGGCCCTCGGTCGCCGCCCGCTCGAGGGTGCGCGCGGGAGCGCCCTGGCGGGCCTCGTCGGGCAGGTAGAAGCGTGCCACGTGCTGGCCGACGATCTCGTCCGCCGTGTACCCGTGCAGGCGCTCGGCGCCGGCGTTCCAGGCCTCGACCCGCCCCGCGCGGTCGAGCATGTAGAACGCGTAGTCGCGCACGCCGTCCACCAGGAGGCGGAACCGCCCCTCCGCGGTTTCCGCGTCGTGCCGGGCGCGCTGCTCGGCTCCGAAGAGCCGGGCCCGGCCGATGGCGGTCGCGATTCGGTCCGCCACCAGCTCGAGGAGGCGCGCGTCGTCGGGAGTGAAGCGGCGCGGCGACAGGCTGCCCACGTGGACGACGCCGATCCCGCTGCCGTCGAGCACCAGCGGCGTGCCGAGCAGGGTGTGGAGGCCCTTGGCCCGGAGGATCGGGCTCACGGCCACGCGGCTGACGTCGTCGATGACGCTCGTGACGCCCCGCTCCGCGATCGTGCCCGCGATCCCGCGGCCGAACGGGATCCGCATGTCGAGCGTCACCTCTTCCTCGAGCCCGTGCGCCGCCTTCACGGCCAGCTCCGTCCCCTCGTCGTTCAGCAGGAGGATGACGACCGTGTCGGCAGCCATGGCATCGCGGACGCGGCCCAGGAGCTCCGGGAGGAGGTCGTCCAGGCGGAGGTGCGTCAGCGCCGTGTCCGTCACGCGCTGGACCGCCCGGATCTGGTGCGCCGCGGCCTCCAGCGCCCGGCGCGCCCCTTGCTCGCTGGCGGCCAGGGTCTGCGCGCGTGACTCCGTGCGCCGGAGGACGTCGCAGACGACGCAGATGACGAGGGCTTCCAGCGCGAAGACGCCCAGGCGGGTGATCACCGACGCGCTGATGGACGCGCTGCCGGGAGCCATCCCCACCAGCGCTCTCATCCCGACGAACGCCCCCACGACGGTGGTGAGGAGGCCCGGCCCGAGCCCCCCGTACCAGGCGCTGAGCATGACCGCGCCCAGATAGAGCGGGAAGTCGCCCCGGTCGACGTACGGCTCGAGCGGATAGGACAGGAGCCAGGCGAGCGCGGAGGCGGCGGCGGCGAGGAGGTACTCGCGCGCCATCTTCGCGGGCGTGCGCGCCGGCGGCCGCGCCCCCGCCGCGCCGTCTACCTGGGCAGGTAGATGTCCGGCCACTGGTCGTTCCCGGGGTGATGGGTCAGGCGGACGGCCTCGCTCACCGGGCGGCCGACCTGCCAGACGAAGATCTCGTAGTCGGCGCGGTCGTGCTCGTGCCCGCTCGCCGCCGCGCCCCAGACGAGCCAGCGCCCGTCGTTCGAGACCCGTGGGAAGTACTCGTGACTGTACGCCCCCGGCAGATCCATGAAGACGCCGCGCGGCCGGCCGGGGCCCCCGGTGAGGATCTCGGTGCCGCCGCGCCCGCCGGGCTCCATCCAGAGGAGCGCCTCCGATCCGCGCATCCAGGTGATCTGGCAGGCCTGGCCCGGAGACAGGCGGGTGACGGCTCTCGTCGCGAGGTCCACGACCGCCACGCCGCCGTACTGGCGGCTCCGCACGGTCACGGCCAGCCGTTTGCCGTCGGGGGAGAGCTCCGGGGTCTCCATCCCGCCGCCGATGCCCTCGGTCGTCGGGCCGTCCAGCAGGACGGACTCCCGCCCGGCGCCCGCCCCGTCGAGCTCGAGCCGGATCACCTGGTCGCCGCGCAGGAAGATGATGGCCTCCCCGCCCGGAGCCCACTGCGGCGAGTATCCGCCCCGGGCGAGCAGCCGCTCCCCCGTGCCGTCCACGTTGATGACGTGCACGTCCCAGGCCGTGGGGTCACGCGGCGTCACGTACTCCCGCTGGCTCCGCGTGAAGAGGATCCGCCGACCGTCCGGCGAGAAGCGCGAGAAGAACTCGACCTGGGGAGTGTGCGTGAGCTGCCGCACGGTCCGGGTCCGGAGGTCGAGGAGGTAGAGCTCGTGGTTGCCGCTCCGGTTCGACGACCACACCACGAGCCCGCCCAGCCGGCGGGCGAGCGTATCCACGGCGTCCTGCTCCGGGGCGGTCAGTCCGGCCAGCCGCACCTTGCGGGGCACGCGGGGCGGGAACACGCTCGCCATGAGGCGCTCGGGCAGGTTCGCCACGGTGGCGAGCGAGTGGGGCAGGTGCGGACTCGCCTGCGGCAGGGCCAGCACGACGCTGACGAGTGCGGCAATGGCGAGGCCGGCGACGAGCAGCCGACGACGCATGCTCCCGCCAGTATCGCACGGGCTCGAAATGGACCCCGGCCGCAGCGCTTCCGGACTCACCGGCGAGGCTCCGGGGGCGACCGTCCGGACGGGAAGGCCGGGGCGCGCTCGCGAGCGGAAGGACGACGCGCTCAGACGGCGGGGCGACGATAGTGTCGGCCCAGCTTGGCTTCATCGACGACGGCGACAGGCTGCCAGTCAACCCACCGGTCTAGGTACTCCTGAACCGTTCGCACCGCGGCCCAGAGCCGATACTCCCCGTCGGCGATCACCGACTCGGCCAGGCACGCGTACTCCACGTAGCCGTCGGAGCGGGCGAGGTCAAGCTCGTCGAAGTCGGCCGGGCGGAACGCCCGAACGTGGAGCACGGTCTCGCTCTCCGGCCCGAAGCGGAACGCCTTGGCGATGTGGGGGAACGCGCACACGAACCCGACTCCCTCGACGCCGGCGCGCTTGAGCCCGGCCAGGACCGACTCCCGCTCGCGTCCGCACCGGTCCCACTCGTACCGCTCGGCGTGCGGCCGTCCCGTGATGTCGATGAAGTAGACCTTGAAGGCGTGCGGACCGTTCTCGTACACGGCGCGACCCGCGGGCCGCGCGGCGTAGCTCTGGCAGGCCCCGACCGGCCGCATTCGCTACCCGCGCGCCAGGGCCTGATCGAGATCGGCGACCAGGTCGTCGGCGTCCTCGATGCCCACCGCGTAGCGCACCAGCGAGTCACGGATCCCGATCTGAAGGCGCTCCTCCGTGGTCAGCTCGTAGAAGCTCATCAGGGCGGGCTGCTCGATCAGGCTCTCGACGCCGCCGAGCGACGGCGCGATCCGGGGAATCCGGCATGCGTCCACCAGGCGGGACGCCGCCCCGAGGTCGCCGCGCACCTCGAAGGAGACGACGCCTCCGAAGCCCTTCATCTGCCGCCGCGCGAGGTCGTGCTCGGGGTGGCTCTTGAGCCCGGGGTAATGGACACGCTCGATCTTCGGGTGCGCCTCCAGGAACTCGGCCACACGCTGGGCGTTCTCGTTCTGGCGGGCGACGCGGAGCGCCAGGGTCTTGATACCCCGGATGAGCAGGTAGGCGCCGAGGGGGTCGGGGACGGCCCCGGTCACCGAGTGCAGCTCGCGGATGGCCCCCACCAGGTTCCGGCTGCCCAGGACGACTCCGGCCATGAGGTCGTTGTGGCCGCCGAGGTACTTCGTCGCGGAGTGGATGACGAGGTCGACGCCGAACTCGAGCGGCCGCTGGTTGATCGGCGTCGCGAAGGTCGAGTCGATCGCCGTCTTCACCCGATGGCGTCGCCCGATCTCGGTGAGACGCTCGAGATCGACCACACGGTTGTACGGGTTCGTGGGCGACTCGCTGAAGACGAGCCGCGTCGTCCGGCGGATCGCCTCCTCCATCCGCTCGTAGTCGCCCGCGGGCACCGTGGTGACCTCGACGCCGTACCGCCGCAGCACCTGGTTGAGGAACTGCCGCGTGCGCCGGTACGCGTCGTCGGTCACGACGACGTGGGCCCCCTTGGACAGCATGGCGAAGAGCGTCGTGGTGATCGCGGCCATGCCGCTCGAGAAGAGGAGCCCCTCCTGGGCCCCTTCCAGGGCCGCGAGCTTCTGCTCCGCGACGCGCTGGGTCGGGTTCCCGTACCGGCCGTACTCGTTGCGCTCGACGCGGCCCTCGAAGTGGTCCGCGATCTCCCGGCTGTCGCGGAACGCATACGTCGCCGTCTGGACGATCGGCGACGTCAGCGCGCTGGCCAGCTTCTGGCGCGGCTCGCCGCCATGGACCGACTGGGTGCTCGGGCCCGGCTCGCGGTCGCCGCTTCCGGCGGCCGGCGGCGCCGGCGCCGCGGCGGGCGGAGGCGGTGGGGAGTCCCGGCGTTGTCGCGAGCTGGGCAAGTCAGGCCTCCATGAGTCGCATCTTGTCCGCGTGCCGGCGGATCGCGTCGTGGACGAGCCGGGGGTCGGGCCCGATCTCCAGCGGGTGGTTCGCGTACGTAGACGGCAGCCCCGGGATCAGGCCCAGATGATACGCCGTCTTCTGCTCGGCGAACTTCAGCCCGTGGGCGGTGGAGATCACCACCACGCGCTGATTGGAGCGGATGACTTTCCGTTCGACGAGCTTCCGGAGGACGGCCAGGGCCACGCCCGTGTGCGGGCAGTTGAACATCCCGGTCCGGTCGGCACGGGCCGCCTCGTCGGCGAGCTCGGACTCGCTCGCCTGCTCGACGACCCCGTTGAACTGCCGGAGCACCTTGACGGCGCGCTTGTAGCTGACGGGATTGCCGATCTGGATCGCGCTGGCGAGCGTCTTCTCCGCCTGCACCGGCCGGAACGTCTCGAAGCTCGACAGGTAGGAGAGGTAGAGCGGATTCGCGTTCTCGGCCTGCGCCACCGCGATGCGTGGGAGCTTCTGGATGAGGCCGAGCTCCTTCATCATGAGGAAGCCCTTGCCGAGGGCGCTGGTGTTCCCGAGGTTGCCGCCGGGGATGACGATCCAGTCCGGCACCTCCCAGTCGAACTGCTGCACCAGCTCGATGGAGACGGTCTTCTGCCCCTCGATGCGGAGGCTGTTCATCGAGTTGGCGAGGTAGATCGTGCGCTCCTTCGTGATTTCCTGGACCAGCGCCATGCACCCGTCGAAGTCGGTGTCCAGGGCGAGGACGAGCGCGCCGTTCGCCAGCGGCTGCACGAGCTGAGCGGGCGAGACCTTGTTGCGGGGGAGCAGGACCACGGCGGGGATCCCGGCGGCGGCGCAGTAGTTCGCCAGCGCGGCGGAGGTGTCCCCCGTGGACGCGCAGGCGATGGCGGTGATCGAGTCGCCCTCCTTGATCATCTGCTTGACCACCGACACCAGCACGGTCATCCCGAGGTCCTTGAAGGACCCGGTGTGGGAGTTCCCGCACTGCTTGACCCAGAGGTCCTCGACCCCGAGCATCTTGCCGTAGCGGTCGGCCCACAGGAGGTTCGTCCCGCCCTCGTACGTCGAGACGATGCTCTCGTTGTCGAGGAAGGGGACCACCCACTCCTTCTTGCCCCACACGCCGGAGCCGTATGGGAAGACGTTCCGGCGGTAGCGGTCGTCGAAGAGCTGCATCCAGGCCGCGGCCGACCGGCGCCGCAGGGGCTCCAGGTCGTGGACCACGTCGAGGAGGTCGTTGCAGGTGGGGCAGCGGTAGATGATCTCGAGCAGACTGTACCGGCCGGGGCAGCCGTTGACGCACTCGAACCAGGCGCTGTACTCGCTCATGACACACCCTCTCGGGAGCCGTCGAACCGCCCTATCGTCCCACGGGGGGGTGGGCTCGCTCAACTGTCGCCGGCCCGCCGGGCGCCCCGGCCCCCCGGGCCCCGATCCGAGGGGGAATCGGGCGGGCCGATGGACCGAGGTCGGAGGCGCGGGCGCCTTGTCGCGCCCTCGGGCCCCGGGTAGACTTCACTCGCGGAATAGGGGCTGGCCCGAGAGGGTCTAACCGGGTGCCACGATGAACCCATACTGCTGGCTGGTCGGACGTCGACTGGGAGCCTACCAGGACGGCGAGCTCTCCCGTGCGGCCCGGCGTCGGGTCGAAGGGCATGTCCGGGCCTGCGACCGGTGCGGAGCGGAGCTGGCGGCGCTGGCGCGGCTTCGAACGGCCCTGACTGTCGAGCCGACCGACCCCTCCGAGGCCGTCTGGACGGCCTTCTGGCCCCAGGTGCGCGCCCGGATCGCCGCGTCCCCACCGGCCCCGGCATCGGCCTGGGAGCGGGTCTGGGAAACCGCGCGGGCTCAGCCGCGGCTGGGTATCGCTTCGGCGTTGGCGGCGGCGGCCCTGGCGGTGCTAGCGGTGGTCGCCCCCTGGCAGCGGGCGCCCGAGCAGGCGCCGTCCCCGGTGCCGGCCGCCGGAGGGCTCGAGGTGGCGAGCGGCCAGCCGGCGGGCCTCGATCAGGTCGTCATCCAGTCGATCGAGACCGACGATCCAGACGTCCCCGTCATGGTCTACGCCAGCCCCGAGTCGGACGTGACCGTGCTCTGGGTCTTCGGGCTCCCCCGGACCGGCACCTAAGGGCCCCGGCCCCGCTCCCGCGCGGTATCTCAGCGCTTCCGGAGCCGGGCCAGTTCGTCCTTCGCCTGGGCCGCCTCCTCCGTCGACGGGAACTGGTCCAGCAGGAACTGGAGCCGGGCCTCCGCCAGCTGGAGCTGGCCGAGCTCGACGAGGGCCAGGGCCTCCTTGTAGAGCGCGGCCGGAACCCGGTCCCCCCGGGGATAGACCACCACGACCTTCCTGAACTCCTGGACCGCCCGCTCGAGAGACTGCACGGCGCGATCCGACTCTCCCTTGGCTTGGTGGGCTTTGGCCAGGCTGAAGTGGGACTCGCCGATCCAGTACTGAGCCTTTTCGGCGAGGGGAGTGCCGGGGTAGAGCCGGATGTACTCCTGGAACGCCGCGATCGCGAGATTGTAGTTTCCGCGCGTGAAGTCGATGTACGCCGTCTGGTAAAGATCGCTGGCCTGGGTGCCAGGAGGGGCCGGACGCGGCTGCTGCGCCACGGTCGGTGGCGCCGGGGCCGCCGAGGGTCCGGGGCCGGCCGGCACTCCCACCGTCTCGAACTGGAGGGCCAGCGTGTCGACGCGGCGCCGGAGCTCGTCGACCCGGCCCTGAAGCTGTCCCGTCTCCCGTCCGAGATCGTCGAGGCGCGTGCCCAGCCGCGCCACGCTGCGCTGGATCTCGGTCAGGGTCTGGATCGTCCGGCGGTCGGTCGCCTGGATCTCGGTCAGGAGGGCGGAGCGGCTTCCCTGGACCTCCTGCTCCACCCGCAGGAGGTCAACCCGGAGCCGGTCGACGTCGTCGTGGAGGAGGGGGGCGGCCTCCGGGGCGCACCCTGCGAGCAGGGCGATCGCTCCGGCGACGGTGGCGAGCCGGCCCCCCGGCCTCCACGACGCCACTCGACGGACTACTGCTTGACGAGGAAGTGCGCCCTGCGATTCTTGGCCCAGCAGGGCTCGGCCTTCTCGGTGCAGACTGGACGTTCTTCGCCGTAGCTGATGACGGTGATGCGGCCGGCGTCGATGCCGACCGACACGAGATAGTCGCGGGTCGCCTTCGCCCGCCGCTCGCCGAGCGCGAGGTTGTACTCGTTGGTCCCGCGCTCGTCGGCATGTCCCTCGATCAGGAGCAGGGCGCTCTGGTTGCTCTTCAGCCACTTCGCGTTCTCGTCGAGCGTGCCCTTGTCCCCGGCCCGGACGTCGTACCGATCGAAGTCGAAGTAGACGTCGCGCAGCGCTGCGCTCTCCACGAATTCCTTCGGCGACGGCAGCGACGGGATCGTCGTGCCGGTCGCGGCAGCCCCGCCCGCGCCGGAGCCGCCCGCCGCGCCCGCGCCGCCGGCGCCCGTGCCACCCGCCCCGGCGCCCATCGAGCCGGCCGACCCGGGCCCGCTGCCCATCGTGCCGCCGGAGCCCGCGCCGCCGGCACCCGCGCCGCTGGCACCGCTACCGGACCCGCCCGACACGGTCGGGCCCGCCCCGCCGCCGGGGCCGGT
>DATBGA010000127.1:0-20417 GCA_036558225.1 Candidatus Methylomirabilota bacterium
CGGACCCGATACGGTGATCATCGGGGACACGCCGCGGGACATCGGATGCGCGCGGGCGTTCGGCGCGATGGCGATCGCGGTGGCCACCGGCTGGCACAGCCTCGACGACCTCGTCGCCCACGGACCCGACCACGTGTTCCCGGATTTCTCGGACCACGGGCGGGCCCTCGCGACGATGCTCGCGCGGTAGGCGCGCCGTGCTCCGGCTCGTCGTGGTCTGGCTCCACCTCGTGGCGGGGGCGACCTGGGTGGGGGGGCTGCTCTACGCGAGCCATCTCGTCGCGCCGGCGATCGCGCGTGGGGCCCGGGACGCGCTTCCGCTGCTCACGCGGGGCCGGATCGTGTCGTGGGCCGCCCTGGCCATCCTGATCGCGACCGGCCTCGAGAACGTCCGGCAGATGGCGTTCGTCAGCCCGTGGCTCGCCGCCAAGCTGGTCGTGGTGATCGCCATGCTGGCTCTCGCGGCGCACCGGGACTTCGCCGTGTTGCCGCGGGCCACTCGGGCGGTCGACGAAGGGGCCGAGCCGGCCGGCGCGCTGTCGGCCGTGCGGGCGCTCGACCGGATCGTCCTCCTGCTCGCCCTCGTCGTGCTCTTTCTCGCGGTCGGGGTCGCGCGCGGGCGGTAGAGCGCCGGCGCGGGGCCGCGCGACGCGCTCAGTCCGCGCCCTGGAAGAACTCCACGAGCTCGTCCGAGCACCGGTCCGCGGCGGTGATGAGCTTCTGCCGGAGCGCGGCGCCGCCGTCGGCCAGGAGATCCTTCAGCTTGACCGGATCGTCGCCGGGGTATCCGCGGAGGCCGCACACGGCCTGCCAAAGGACCTGCCCGTCGGAGAGACGGACCAGCCGCGCGCGGACGTGGTCGTGCACGTAGATGAGATCCTCGGGCTTCGGATCGCCGCCGCCCCGGAGGTTGCCGAGGCCCCACGAGCGCGTGGCGAAGTCGAGCACCAGGGGAGACTTGACCGACGCGCGGAGGGCCTCGGCGCTGTCGCTCGCAACCATGACTGGCGCGCGTTTGAGCACGGCCGGGTACCCGAGCGGTCCGGTGAGGCGGGTGACCATGCGCTCGCGGACGCGGTCCAGCGGCGCCTCGATCCCGGTCTGGTCGCGGACGGCGATCGATCGCTGGTCGACGTAGCCGTTGAACGTGGGCGCCGGCACGGGGTACAGGACCACGGCCACGTCGGTCGCCTCCCGCAGGCTGGCGCGGTCGGCCCGCTTGAGCGTATGGAGGTCGGTCTGCGTGTACTCGACCGGGGCACATGCCGCGAGCGAGAGCCCGGCGGTCAGGATGATCGCGAGCTTCATGATCGTCCTCCCATGGCGCGGAGCGCCGGAAGGACCTCCCGGCTGAGCGCCTCGATCGTCTTGGGCTGGTCGACGGAGGTCACCTGGATGGTGACGATGTCCGCGCCCACGTCGACGAGCGGCCGGTAGATCTCCACCAGATCGGCCGGGCGGCGCGCCCACGCGTATTTTTCGATGATCTCCCGGCGGTCCATGCCGTCGGCGCGCGCCCGCAGCACCGCGGGATCGACCTCCTCCAGCCGTCCCTCCACGCGCAGGCCGCGCCAGGCCTGAAGGGCCGCCCAGGCCTCGTCCTCGTCCGCGGCGAGGATCGACCAGCGCTGCGCCACCAGGGTCGTGGACGGCCGGCCGACCGCGCGCGCCGCCGCGCGGAACGGGTCGATGATCTGCGCGCGCGCCTCGGCGGGCACCTTGACGCTCAGGATCAGCCCATCGGCGATTCGACCGGCGAGGGTGGCGGACTGCGGGCCGCCCGCCGACATCCAGATGGGCACGCGGCCGAGCGGCGGGCTGTAGAGCCGGGCCTTGTCCGTCTTGTAGTAGGTGCCGGCGAAGTCGAGCTTCTCGCCCGCCAGGAGCCCCCGCATGATGGCGATCGCCTCGGTCATCCGGGCAGCGCGCTCCTTGTAGCCGGGGAAGGGAAAGCCGAGCGGGCGCTCGTTGATGCCCTCCCCCGTGCCGACGCCGAGGGCGAAGCGGCCCCCCGAGAGCCGGTCGACGGTCGCCGCCGCCTGCGCCACGAGCCCGGGATGGTAGTGGAACAGCGGACACGTGACGGCCGTCGCGATGCGGACCCGCCGCGTGCGCGCCGCCAGCGCGCCGAGCCAGGCCCACGCGAACCCGCACGCCGAGGCGTCGTCGACCCAGGGGTGGAAGTGGTCGGAGACGGTCAGGGCGTCGAAGCCGGCCGACTCGGCCAGCACGGCGTGCTCGAGGAGGACCTCCGGCTGGAACTGCTCGTGGCCGCAGAAGTAGGCGAACTGGGGCAATTGGCTCCTCCTCAGGCGCCGAGGGTGAACGGGATGCCCGCTTCGGCCGACACCTCGCGGAGCTGGCTCACCAAGCCGGGCGCCAGCGGGATTCCCTCGCGGCGCCGGCGCTGCTCGCACTCCCACTCGGGCTCGCCGGCGACGAAGATCCGGTCCTGCCCCGCCGCCTTCGGCGAGCTCTTGAGCGCCTGGAGGAGGTCGTCCATGTCCCTCCGGAACGCGTCGAGGTCTCGGAAGCGGGCGATGTCGATCGCGCCGAAGAAGTGCCCGATGTCGGCCCGGGTCGGGTCGGGGTCACGTCGCCGGCGCACGTCGGCGAAGCCCGCGCCGGCCAGCACCCCGGACAGGATGTCCACCATGACGGCGAGGCCGTAGCCCTTGTGCCCGCCCAGATCCCGCGTGGCGCCGAGTGGCGTGAGCTGGCGCGTCTCGTAGGCCACGTTCGGATCCGTCGTGGGCTCGCCCTCCCGGTCCAGGGCCCACCCGGCGGGGATGGCCTTGCCCCACCGGCGGGCCACCGACAGCTTCCCGATCGCCACGGTGCTGGTGGCCATGTCGAGGACGAATGGAAAGTGACGGCCGGCCGGTGCGGCCACGGAGATCGGGTTGGTGCCGAGCATGGCCTGGCGCCCGTAGGTCGGGACGACGGCCGGCCCGGAGTTGGTCATGCTCAGCCCGATCATGGCGTGGTCGAGGGCCATCATGGAGTAGTTGGCCGCGGCGCCGTAGTGGTTCGAGTTGTGACAGGTCACGAACCCGACCCCGTGGGCGCGCGCCTTGCCGATGGCGAGCTCCATTGCCTGCGTCGAGGTGTAGTGGCCGAACGCTTGCTGGCCGTCGATGACGGCGGTCGTCCCCTCGTCGCGGGCGACCTTCGGCTCCGCGGCGGGGTGGATCCACCCGCGACGATGCCACTGCTGGTAGGTCGGAAGCATGCCGATCCCGTGCGAGTCCACGCCGCGCAGATCGGTCCGGACCATGAGGTCGGCCGTGAGATCGGCGATGCGGCCCGGCGTGCCCCACCGGTCGAAGACCGAGACGATGAAGGCCTTCAGGGCGGGGGCGGGCACCAGTAGCGGCCGGTCGGTCATCGAGGCGAGGCTCCATTCTCGGCGGCGGCCCTCGGATCGGACGAACCCGTTCCCGGTCGAGCATCGTCGCGGCGCCGCCGGGCCGGCCGGCCGAGCCAGAGGCCCGCGAGTCCGGCCGCGAGGGCGGCACCGGCGACGGGCCAGAAATCCGTGCGGAGAAACGGAACCAGCCGGAAGGGCGAGCGCCGATGGCGGGCCTCGAGGCGGCCGTCGAGCAGGCGCTCGGCCAGCGCGGCGGCCTCCGTCACGAGCACGTCGAGCATCGCCTTCGCGAACGCGAGGTCGGCGCGCGCCGGGTCACCAACGTAGCCCTGGCCCTCGCCGCGGAGCGGGTAGTTCGGGCGCACTCGCTGCGCCAGAGGGTAGCGCGCGGGCGGCAGGTCACGGAAGCCGGGATCGACCAGGTCGGGGCGGAGCATGAGCATCAGCGACGTCTCCCACCATCCCCCGTGGGCGTCGTCGGAGAACGCGCGCCGCTCTTCGGCCGTGAGCGGACGCCCCAGCGCCGCCTCGATGCGCGCGAGGTAGCGCCCGCGGAAGAACTCCCACGCCATGTGACCCGTGAACGACGCCATCGCCACGGGGTGGCGTCGGGATACGATCGCCGCGGCTTCCTCGAGGGCGACCAGATGCCCCGGCCCAGCGTGCCCATTCGACACCAGGATGTAGCGGAACCCGGCCCGGGCGAGCGCCCGCCCGTAGTCCACGACGGCGTCACGGACGACGCGCTGCCGCACCGCGATCGTGCCGACCGCCTGGAACGTGAAGCTGCCCAGGGGCAGCGTCGGCGTGAGCACGACCGTCCACCCCGGCCGCCGCGTCACGATCCGCTCGGCGATGGCCTCGGCGAAATGGCGGGCGGCGAGGTAGTCGACGCCGACGGGCAGGTGCGGCCCGTGCTGCTCGAGGGGACTCACCGCGACGATCGCGAGCGTCCGGCTCCGATCGAGCGCGTCCAGTGCCGGGGCCGTCAGCTCCTCGAGGCGGAGTACGGTCACCGAGGACGCTCTGGCCCCGATCGGGCGGGCTCTGCGCCGTGGTCCTTGGTGGCGCGGGCTCCCTTCTCGAGGGGCAGGGAGGGCGTCCGGGCGACGGGCGCCGGCGGCGGGGCGGTCCGGTCCCCGTCCGCGTGAGTCGCGAGGAAGTCGGCCTTCGCGCGCTCCAGCTCGATGAGGATCGCCCGGCGCTCGGCCAAGAGCCGCGCCGCCGCCTGGCGGTGGGTGATCGCGAGGACGGCGAAGGCGGCTCCCGCCCGAAGCCGGTCGAGCCCGCGGAGATAATGGTACGCGAGGAGGCCGCTCAGGGGCAGCGCGACGGCGAACGCGACGGCCCACCCGGGCCCGAGGAGCCGCCCGACGAGCCAGATCTCGAGCCCCCAGCAGAGCGGGAACGCGACGACGCTCGAGAGCAGACGGATCGTCGCGTAGTCCGTCTCCTTCCGCGCAAACGCGCGGGCAAGCCAGCGCGGGACGAGATACGGCGGCGCGTTCACGACGGCCCCGTACAGGAAGACCGGAAGGCCCACCACGGCTGCGCCGGACGCGCGCACGGGATGGTGAGGCTCGTCCCTCCGGAGCCGGGCTCCGACGGCCTGGTCCCGGACGTGCCACTCGGCCAGCAGCGCGCGGTAGTGCTGGATCCCTTGCCAGAGCGTCGACACCCGGTCAGGATCGTGGACCCTGAAGTGGTCGACCGCCTCCACGATCGCCCGGGAGAGACGGAACACGTCGACGGCCTCGGGCGGAAGCCCCCGCTCGGCCCGGAGCTGGCGGACCAGCTCCCCCCGATACAGGTCCTCGACCGCGCGGGCCACCTCGGCGACGTCCATCCGATCCACGTGGACGACCTCGGCCTCCATCGCGCGCTGGATGACGTCGGTCAGATCCTGGACCGCCGCCGCCGGCTGCTGGCGCGCCCGGATCGCGTGAGGACCGAGCTGGACCGGCTCGCCGAAGGCGACGAGCACCCCGCCCCGGAAGGATTTCCGGGCCTCGAACGAGAGCCCGACCGGGATCAGGGAGAGCGGCGGAAGCGGGTCGGCGCCCGCGCTCGCCCGCGCCGACTCGTAGTCGAGGGCGATCCGCGCCGCGCCCGTCTTGATGCGCTGGACGCGGGCCTCGGCATGCGTCGTCCCCTCGGGGTAGATCGCGAGCACGTGGCCGGCCAGGAGCGCCCGGCGGGACGCGGCGAACGTCTCGGCGCTGCGCTCCGGCCCCTCCGCGCCGTCCCGCCGCCGGTGGACCGGGATCGCGCCGGCGCTCAGAAGGAACCGGGCGAGCACCGGATTGCGGAACAGCGACGCGTTGGCGAGATAGTGGATCTTCCGCGGCAGGACGACGCCGACCAGGAGCGAGTCGATCAGGTTGTTGGGATGGTTCACGCAGAGGAGGACCGGCCCCGTCGGCGGGACGCGTCCCGCCTCGCGCACCGCCACCTCGCGGAAGAGGAACCAGATCCAGAAACGGGCCACGAGCCGCACGAAGCCGTAGAAGCGGCCGGCGGGCTCGACGCGCTGGCTCATGGCGGGAGTTAGCGTACCACGCGGACACGCGCGGGATCGCCCGGGGGCCCTCGCGCGGACGCCGCGCGCGGAGCGCCGCGCGGCGGGAGGTGTGCTACCGGAAAAGATCCATGCCTGGATCGCGGAGCAGCTCGCGGGCGGAGCCCGGTCCGGGCTCGTAGCGATAGCCGCGCACCACGGCCACCGGGACCTGGTCGAGCTTGCCCATCACGAGCTCGGCCGCGCCGGCCAACTCGTCCGCCACCGCCAGAATCGTGGCCTGGAGCGTGTAACCGTGCGCGTCGGAGACGCCGAGGAATGTCTGGAGCGACCGCAGGCCCGCGACGCCGATGGCCACGTTGACGAGACCCTCCCGCCACGGGCGGCCGAAGGTGTCGGCCACGATCACTCCGACCTCGATCCCCAGCGCGGCGCGCACGCGATCCGCGAACGCCCGCGCCGAGGCGTCCGGGTCCTCGGGGAGGAGGCTCGCCCAGCCGAGCCCCACGTTCGACTGGTCCACGCCCGCGTTGGCGCAGATCAGGCCGTGACGGGTCTCGGCGATGAGCACCCCCCGGTCCATCCGCACGATCCGGCGCGACTCACGGAAGATGATCTCGATCAGCCGGGGATCCTTCTTGTGGGCGCGTCCGACCTCCACCGCCAGGGCTGACGGCGCCACGTCGGCGAGGCGGACCATCCGGCCCTCGACCTTGGAGACGGCCTTCTGGCTGAGCACGATCACGTCGCCGCGCGCGAATGGTGTGCCTTGGGCGTCGGCCGCGGCCACCGCGAGGCTCGCGAGATCGTCACCGGCCTGGAGCTCCGGCAGCTCGCGGATCCCGAACACCTCGAGCCGGCGGGGGCGGGGCGGCGGCGCGTCCACCGGCGCGTGGAGGGCCGCGGCCGCTCGCGTCCCCGGCCCGGTCTGGCGAAGCGCGTCGAGGTCCTCCGGCCGGTCGATGTCGAGCCCCGCCCCGGGGAGCGGCAGGACCACCGGCTCGATCCCGCGCGCCCGCGCGGCCGCGAGATGGTCGGCGAACGAAGGCTCGCCGAAGCGGAGCGGAACGGCGTCGGGCGGCGCCAGGCACGCGGCGTTGGTCCCGAGCCCGCTCCGGGACGGGACGAAGACGGCCGCGGGCGCGGGCCCGCAGGCCTCGAGGATGCGTCGCACCTCCTCGGCGGTGAGACAGGGGAGATCCCCGGGGACGGTGAGCAACACCGTCGCGCCCCACTCCCGGCAGAGCGCGACGCCTCGCGCGACTGCGGCCGTGTGACCGTGGCCCTCCGTCTCCCGGACCACGACGGCGCCCCAGCGCTCGGCGACCACCGCGGCCTCGGCGTCCGGCGTGACGACCACCATGCGGTCGACGGGCGCGCCCGCGACGGCGGCCAGGACGTCCTCCAGCATGGCGCGGGCCAGCGCCGCGCGCGCCGGGGCCGCGAGCGCGTTGGCGAGGCGCTGCTTCGCCGCCGTGAACTCCTTCGCCGGGATGACGACGACCCTCACGCGCCGGCTCCGGCGGCCTCGAGGACCACGCGGGCCAGGTGGTCCTCGGCCGCGCGGTCGGCCATGAGCGCGTCGGCGATGACGGGCCGCACGCCACCCCGCTCGAGGGCCGGCCCGTGCGCCGCGTCCGCCCTGTCGATGACCAGGGCGTCGAGCCACGGCCGGTAGGCCCGGGCCACGCCCAGCGGGGAGACGTCGAGGCCTCGCGCCGCGAGAAGCTTGGCGGCGGGCCCGCTGACGGCCTGGCCGCCGACGATTGGGCTCACGGCCACCACCGGCGCCGGCGTGCGCGCGAGCGCGTCCACGATCCCGGGCACCGCGAGGATCGGCCCGATCGAGGTCACGGGATTGGAGCAGCAGACGAGGACCGCCTCAGCGGAACCGATCGCCCCGACGACGCCGGGCGCCGGCCGCGCGCCCTCGGCGCCCCGGTACGCGACCTCGAGGACCTCTGGCGCGCAGCGCTCGCGGACGAAGAACTCCTCCAGGCTGAGCCAGCCGGTGCCCGTGCGTAGCTCGGTGCGCACGGGGTCGTCGGACATGGGCACGAGGCGCGCCTTCACGCCGAGGGCGTCGGTGACGGCCCGGGTCGCCGCCGTCAGGGAGGCGCCGGTGCGGAGGAGCAGCGTGCGGTGCAGGTGGGTCGCTAGGTCGCGATCACCGAGGCGAAACCAGGTCTCGCGTCCCAGCTGGGCCATGGCCTCGAGGCAGTGGAAGGTGTCGTCTCGGACGCCCCAGCCGCGCGTCGGGTCGAGGAGGCCCCCGAGGGCATAGGCGACCGAGTCGAGATCGGGGGACACGCGGAGGCCCCACCAGTCCAGGTCGTCGCCGGTGTTGCCGACGATGAAGAGGCGGCTCGGCTCCGTCACGTGCGTGAGCCCGCGCAGGAGCTTGGCGGCGCCGGTCCCCCCGGCGAGCGCGACGATCACCGCCGGCCGCGCCGTCGGCCCTCGCCCGCGGGGTCGGGCACGGGAACCGCGTAGGTGCCGGGACGGCGCCAGACGTGGAGACCCGTCCCGGGCCGTCCCTTCAGGTCGGCCGGCAGGAAGGCCTCGGGCATCGGCACGAATCCCAGACGCACCCACACGCGGTCGAGCCCCTGGGGCCGGGTGAAGAGGGAATCGAGGGGCAGCGCGCGGGCCGAGTCGACGAGGGGCGCCACGAGCTGGGCGGCCACCTCGATCGACTCGGCGCCCGCCGGCGGATCCACGACGACGGGGCCGTGGACGAAGCCGTGGGCGCCCCGCCGCTCGCAGAGCACGCCGCCGACGAGCCGGTCGCCGGCCCGGGCCTCCCACGCGATCTCGCCGGGCTCCAGATCGGGCGCGAACGCGCCCGCGAAGTGAAAGAGCTGCCGGACCGCAGGAGCCCCGCCCTGACAGGGCTGGTAGACGACGCCCTGCCAGACGCGGGGCTCCAGGACGATCGGTGCCGACCCGGCCGCCGGCGAGACCGGCCGCCGCGCCGACCGCGGCATGTGCTCGGCGCTACTTCTTCCCGCCGAGGATCGCGTCCTTCAGAACCTTGACCGCCCGGATCCGCACGACCCGCTTCGCCGCGATCTTGATCGGCTCGCCGGTCTGCGGGTTGCGGCCCATGCGCGCCTTCCGGTTCGAGAGGACGACCTTGCCGACACCCGGAATGACGAACGCGCCGTTCTTCTTGGCCTCGCGGACGGCCAGCATCTGGACTTCATCCATGAAGGCGGCAACCTGCTTCTTGCTCAGGCCCGTCTTGCCGGCCAAGTGGCTCACCGTTGCCGCCTTCGTCATGACCTTCGCCATAGAACCGCCTCCTCTCAGGGTGTGGTGGTGACGCCACCGCCGACGGGTGGCTGTGGAGCTTCGCCATTCTCTCCGAGCCGGCTTGCCGTGCCCGTTCGTTCCGTTCCGCTCCGGACCGAGCCGGGCGGCTTCAGCTTCACGAAGCGGAACTGACTCGACGCGGTGAGCCGGCGATACGACCCGAACTGCTCGTCGGGGTTCTCGACGTCATCCAGCGGGCTCGTGTCGTCGTCGCGCCCGTCAGCGTAGAGCTTGAGAATACCGTACGTCGTACTTCGCTGCGCGGGAATTCGGCCGAGATCGCGCACGAGCCGGCGGAGCTCCCGAGGCGGCACGAGCTGTCCGTGGCCCGCCCCGGCCGAGGTCGAGATGCTCTCGTTGATCAGCGTCCCGCCCAGGTCGTTGGCACCCGAGGCGAGGAGCATCTGGGCGAGCTTGGGCCCCTCCTTGACCCACGAGCACTGGATGTTGCGCACCGTTGCTCCGAGCATGACCCGTGCGAGTGCGTGCACGCGCACGACCTCGGCGCCCGTGGCCCCGGCCCGGACGTCCCGGACCAGGTGACGGCGGTACATCGGCGCCTCCTGGTGGATCAGCGACAGGGGCACGAACTCGGTGAAGCCGCCCGTGTCCTTCTGGACGTCGCGCAGGAGGGCCATGTGCCGGACCCAGTGGGCCGGCGTCTCGACGTGACCGTACATCATCGTGGAGGTGGTCTGGATGCCGAGCCGGTGAGCGGTGGTGATGATCTCGAGCCACTGGCTGGTGGAGATCCGGCCCCGTGAGATGCGATCTCGCACCTCGTCGTCCAGGATCTCGGCGGAGGTCCCCGGAAGCGTCCCCAGGCCGGCGTCCCGCAGCTCTCCCAGGTACTCCGCGACGGGCATCCCGGACCGCGTCATGCCGTACAGCACTTCCTCGGGGGAGAACGCGTGGATGTGCAGGTCGGGCAGCGCGTCGTGGACCGCCCGGCAGAGGTCGATGTAGAACCGGCCGTCGAGCTTCGGCGCGAGCCCCGCCTGCATGCACACCTCGGTCGCGCCGAGGTCCCGGGCTTCCCGGGCCCGGCGGATCACCTCCTCGAGCGGAAGGAAGTAGCCCTGCTCCTCTCGGTGGTCCCGGCTGAAGGCGCAGAAGGTGCAGTGCTTGATGCAGACGTTCGTGAAGTTGATGTTCCGGTTGACGACGTAGGTGACCACGTCGCCCGCCTGCCGCGCGCGGAGCTCGTCCGCGACCAGCGCCAGCGCGCTCAGCTCCCGTCCCGCCGTCTCGGCGAGCGCGAGGCCGTCGTCCACGGTGACCTCGCCGCCGTCGAGCGCCCGGTCGAGGGCCGCCCGCACGCGCCGGTCGAGTCCCGTCCAGTAGCGAGCCAGGAAGGCGTCCATCATTGCCGCATGGTCTCCTGGCGTCCGTCGTCCACGGCGGTCAGATGGCCGCGTGGACGGCGCGCTCGGGGACGAGCCCGGCGGCGTCCACGCAGGTCAGGACACGCTGGCGCAGGGTTTCGGGGACGAAGCCCGGACGCCGAATGTACTCGGGATAGATGGCCAGGCGCTCGCGAAGCCGGGCGCCGGCCGCGGCCGTCGCCGCCGCGAGGGCGGCGAGGTGGGGCCACGGCGCTTCGGGGTTGATGTAGTCGATCGTCAGCGGCGACACCCCACCCCAGTCGTTCAGGCCCGACGCGATGAGGGCGGGGTAGGTGCCCGGCGAGAGGTTGGGCGGGGCCTGCACGTTCATGTCCGGGCCCAGCAGGAGGCGCGCCACCGCGAGCGTCCGGCGCAGGTCGTCCAGGGAGGGCTCGGGCTGCCGCGCCATCGGGATGCGAGGCTTCGCCCGGAAGTTCTGGACGATCACCTCCTGCACGTGCCCGTGGCGCTCGTGGAGCTCGCGGATCGCCAGGAGCGCGTCGACGCGCTCGGCCAGGGTCTCCCCGATCCCGAACAGGATGCCCGTCGTGAACGCGATGCCCGCCCGGCCGGCCGCCTCGATCGTCCGGAGCCGCCGCGCCGGCCGCTTGTCCGGCGCGTGCTCGTGCGGCCCGCCCGGCCCGCCGAGACGCTCCGAGGAGGTCTCGAGCATGAGGCCCACGCTGACGTTCCACTCCCGGAGCGCCTGGAGATCGCGCTCGCCCATGAGCCCGGGGTTCGCGTGGGGCAGGAGCCCGGTCTCGGTCGCGATGGCGCGGGAGGCTGCAGCCACGTAGTCCATGGTCGTCCGGTAGCCCCGACGGCGGAGCCACTCGCGGTGCTCGGGGAACCGGGCCTCGGGCTTGTCGCCCAGCGAGAGGAGCGCCTCCTTGCAGCCGAGGCGCGCCCCGGCCTCGCAGACGGCGAGGACCTCGTCCAGCTCCATCGTGCGGGCGCCTGGCTGGCCAGGATCGCGCTTGAAGGTGCAGTAGCCGCAGTCGTCCCGGCAGAGGTTCGTCAGAGGCAGGAACACCTTCCGCGAGTAGGTCACCGTCCGCCCCTTGCCTCGATCCCGCAGCGTCGCCGCCGCCTCGAGGACGGCGGGGAGCTCGCCGGCCGTGGCGCCGATCAGCGCCAGGCCGTCGGCGCGGTCGAGGGCGCGGCCGCTCGCGCGTCGGTCGAGGGCGGCGGCGACGGACGGTGACAGCCCGGGACCGACGCTCACGAGCCGGGGCTCCAGCGGACGACGTGGTCGGGGACGATCTTGATGACCGGCGCCTCGGGCGGGAGCGGCAGGGCCCGGTACTGCGGATACTTCGCCTCGAGCAGGGTGCGGGCGGTCTTCCACTCCGTCCCGCCATCCAGGAGCTCGGCGCGGCCCTGCACCATGATGAAGCGGAGATGCGTCCAGTCTTCCTCGTAGTGGTCGATCAGGAGCGCGACGCGGGGGTTGGCGCGGATGTTCCGCACGCGCTTGAGCCGACCGAGGGGCCTCGTCTTGGGCTTGGCATCCAGGGGCGAGTAGTACGCGCGCCCGTCCGTCGCATAGCACACCGGGACCACGTGCGGGTATCCCGCCTCGTCCACCGTGGCCAGTCGCGCCACCCGGCCCTCCGAAGCCAGCGTGTCGGTTGCGGTCATCGAGCCCGGGACGCACTGCGCCGTGTCAGGCGGGGCCGCACTTCGCGGGCGACCCGCCGCATCAGCGTGATCATGGCTGACGGATCGGGCTTCGGAAAGTCGAAGATCACCGTGCCGGCGCCGGCCGCCTGGTAGGCCTGGAGGTCCGCGACGACCTTCGCGGGCGGTCCGGTCAGGGGCCGGGAGGCGTCCGGCGTGGTGGGCTTGCCCCGCGCGGGCCAGAGGTCGAGCGGACCCCGGAAGGCGCACCCGATCGACGCGGGGTCGCGCCCGGCCTCGCGGGCGAGGGTGCGGATGCGGCCCATCTTCTCGGCCAGCTCGGCGGGCCCGAGGCCGACCGGGCCTCGGAGCCCGATGGGGTGCCACGCGTCCCCCAGCGCCGCGGTGCGGCGGAGCGCCGCCTCCGTGTGCCCCCCGACCCAGATCGGCGGATGCGGCTTCTGGACGGGCTTGGGGAACATCGTGACGTCCCCGATCCGGTAGTACTTGCCGTCGAAGCGGGGATCGTCGTCGGTCCAGAGCGTCTTCATCAGGCGGAGGTACTCGTCGGTGACGGCGCCGCGCTCGGCGAAGGGCGGGGCGGCCAGCGCCTGGAACTCCTCGGGCCACCATCCGACGCCCACGCCCACGGTCAGGCGTCCGCCGGAGAGGTCGTCGATCGTCGCGAGGTGCTTGGCGGTCACGACCGGATTCCGGTAGGGGATGACGAGCACGCTGATCGCGACACGAAGCCGTCGGGTGATCGCCAGGAGCCAGGCGGCCAGCGGGATCGGCTCGATGAAGGGCTGCTGGGAGCCGCCCGGAAAGGCCCCCGCCTGGTCGTAGGGATACGGCGCCGACGAGTGCGTGGGCAGGACGACGTGGTCGGAGATCGACACGATCGAGTGGCCGAGCGCGTCGGCCGCCCGGGCCAGCCGGGTGAGCACGTCGATGCGGGCGAGCGGCCCACGGCAGGGAAGATGAAAGCCGAGCTCGAGTCCCCGCCGGCGATCCACTCCGCGGACGCCCTGCTTCACAGCGACCGATCCTAAGCCCAAGTCCCTCGGCCATGCAAGGGGCGAATATTCACACAGGCCCCGCGAAGCCGCATCAGGAGCGGCTCCGCGGGCCGACGGGTCCGCGGGCGCCGTCGTCGGCACATCCGGCCGCGTCAGGCGACGGCGCGGAGCGACTCTTCCATGGCATCGAGCGTCCAGTCGACATCGGCGTCCGTGTGCGCGAGTGAGAGGTAGAGCTTCGTGCCCGGGAGCGTGAAGATTCCTCGCCGCAGGCACTCGAGCGCGAACCGCGTCGCCTTCTTGCCGTCGGCCGCCCGGAGCGCGCGCTCGTTGGTCAGCGCCGCCCCGGGGTCGATGAAGAACACCTGGGCGATCGGACCGTCGCCCAGGACCTGGACGGGCACCCCGACCCGGGCCGCCCGTCGCGCGATCCCGCCCCGGAGGCGCTCGCCCAGCGCGTGGAGTCGGTCGTAGACGCCCGGCCGCGCGAGCTCGGCGAGCGCCGCGACCCCGGCCGCGCAGGCGAGCGCGTTGCCCGACAGGGTGCCGGACAGGGCCGCGTAGTCGAGCGAGCCCTTCCGGGCGGGATCGGCGGTGGCCATTACGTCGGCGCGTCCCGCGATCGCCGCCAGGGAGAATCCGCAGGTCAGTGCCTTGCCGTAGACGGCGAGGTCGGGGAGGACGCCGTAGCGCTCCTGGGCGCCCCCGTAGGCGAGGCGGAACCCGGTCACGACCTCGTCGAAGATGAGGAGCGCGCCGAGCCGGCGGGTCAACTCCCGGAGGCCGGCGAGGAACCCGGGCAGGGGGCGCACGGACCGCTGGAGCGGCTCCACGATGATGGCGGCGAGGTCGGCGCCCCGCTCGGTCGCGATGCGCTCGGTCGTCGCGAGGTCGTTGAAGGGCGCCACGAGGACGCTCTCCAGCGCGCCGCGCGGCACGCCGCCGACGTCCGGGCCCGGATAGGGGTAGGGCGCCTCCGACGGCACGCGCCAGTTGCCCACCATGGCGTAGTCGTGGAGGCCGTGCCAGCCGCCCTCGAACTTCAGGATTTTCTCGCGGCGGGTGAAGGCGCGCGCCATCCGGGACGCGAACATGGTCGCCTCGGTGCCGGTCGAGACGAAGCGCACCTGGTCCGCGCAGGGAACGGCGCGGACGACGGTCTCGGCGAGGCGGACCGAGGGCTCGGAGAGCCAGAAGAAGGTGGAGCCCCGCGCAACCTGCTCCTGGACCGCCTTGACGATCGCCGGATGCGCATGGCCCAGGAGCAAGGGGCCGGAGCCGAGGACGTAGTCGAGGTAGGCGCGGCCGCGAAGGTCGACGAGCCGGGCTCCCTCTCCGTGGTCGACGACGAACGAGAGCTCGGGGGGCAGGGAGTTCTGCCCGAGGCACGCGCCAGGCAGGATCGTCCCGGCCGTGGACAGCAGCTCGTGGGACCGGCGCTCCATCGCTTCGAGTTCAACCGTCATCGCGCAGCGTCCTCTCTGGCTCTGGTGGGATTCGCGGGTGGTGTCGTCTCGACACTAGCGGGCTCCACGCGGGCCGTCAACGCCGGGCGCCCTCGTGCCCACGCCGTGGGCAGGTGCCCACCGAATCGGCAGGCGCGCCGGTGCGGCTCCCGGAAACCGCGCGGATTTCCGCGCCCGGCGCGCGGCGAGCGCCGGCACGGCGGTTGCTTGGCGGAGACACCGTAACGGAACCGAGTCGAGACCCGGGGCGTGCCGCAGGGCCGGAGGGCTCGACGGCATGCCTTGGCGCGCTTGGATGGCGCGTGGGCCAATTGAACGAGGAAGGGATGCTCGCTAGAATCGGCGCGTTCACGCGCGTCCCGGAGCGGCGAGCCGGGATCCGCAACCGACAACCAGCCCAACGGAGGAACCTGCATGGCTGACGACGTGAAGCCGCTGGAGACGAAGACGCCGAAGGATGTCATCCACGCGGCGAGGGATCGCGGAGCGAAGATCGTCGACCTTCGCTTCATCGACGTGCCCGGGCTATGGCAGCACTTCTCGATCCCGACGCACGACCTCGACGAGGAGCTGTTCTCCGAGGGCATCGGGTTCGACGGGTCGTCGATCCGCGGGTTCCAGACGATCGACGAGTCGGACATGCTCCTGATGCCCGATCCGACGACGGCGCAGATGGATCCCTTCGCCGCGGTCCCGACGATCGTGGTGACCTGCAACGTGAAGGACCCGGTGACGATGGAGGCCTACAGCCGGGATCCCCGCTACGTCGCCCACAAGGCCGAGCTGTTCGTCAAGCAGACGGGGATCGCCGACACGGTCTACATCGGGCCGGAGCTCGAGTTCTTCATCCTCGACTCGGTCAAGTTCGACCAGGGCTACAATTTCGGCTACTACCAGCTCGACTCGGAGGCCGGAGCCTGGAACACCGGGAAGGAAGGGCTGGGCTACCGGCCCCGGTACAAGCAGGGCTACTTCCCGGTGCCGCCGATGGACCACTTCCAGGACATCCGGTCGGACATGGTCCTGAACCTCGAGAAGGTCGGCGTCCGGGTCGAGGTGCATCACCACGAGGTGGCGACCGCCGGTCAGTCGGAGATCGACATGCGGTTCGACACGCTCACGAAGATGGCCGACAAGGTGATGTGGTACAAGTACGTCACCAAGAACACCGCCCGGAAGCACGGCAAGACCGTCACGTTCATGCCGAAGCCCCTCTTCCAGGACAACGGCTCCGGCATGCACACCCACCAGTCGCTCTGGAAGAACGGCAAGAACCTCTTCTACGAGGTCGGCGGCTACGCCGACATCTCGAAGATGTGCCTCCACTACATCGGCGGCATCCTGAAGCACGCGCCGGCGCTCCTGGCGTTCATCGCCCCGTCGACGAACTCCTATCGCCGGCTGGTGCCGGGCTACGAGGCGCCGATCAACCTCGTCTACAGCCAGCGGAACCGGTCCGCGTGCATCCGGATCCCCGTGTACTCCCGGTCGGAGAAGGCCAAGCGCATCGAGTTCCGCACGCCGGACCCGTCCTGCAACCCGTACCTGTCGTTCGCGGCCTGCGTAATGGCCGGCCTCGACGGGATCGTCAACAAGATCGACCCCGGCCAGCCCATCGACAAGGACCTCTACGAGCTGCCGCCGGAGGAGCAGAAGGCGATCAAGCAGCTCCCGGGCTCGCTGGACGTCGTGCTCGACAACCTCGAGAAGGACCACGACTTCCTGCTCAAGGGCGACGTCTTCACGCCCGACCTCATCGAGACCTGGCTCGAGTACAAGCGGAAGAACGAGGTCGACGCGATCCGGCTGCGCCCGCACCCCCACGAGTTCGCGCTGTACTTCGACATCTAGGCCCGCTTGGACCACGCCGGGCCGGGCGCCGCGACGCCCGGGCCCGGCGTGTCATACTCCGGGCGTGAGCCGCTCGCTCGGCCCCGTTCTCCCCGACCGGCTCCTGTCGCGGCTGATGGCGCCGGCGTCCGGCTCGCCTCTCGACGCCGCCGTCGTGCTCGCCACCGTCGATCCCTACGGCTGGCCACATCCCGCCCTCCTGTCGTACGGCGAGCTCCTGGCGCTCGACGCCTCGCGGATCCGGCTGGCGCTCCATCCGGGCTCCCGGTCGAGCCGGCATCTCCGCGAGTCGGGCCGCGCGACGCTCGTCTTCGCGGACGCCGAGCTCTGTCTCTACGTCAAGGCCGAAGCGCTCGCCCTGCCGGGCGGGCGCGCCGCGCCGGAGCTGGCCCGGTTCGAGCTGGTCGTGCGCGACGTGCTCGAGGACCGGGCGGAGGGTGAGGAGGCAGGGGCCCGGCTCGCGTCCGGCCTGACGATCGCCTGGCCCGCCGAGCCGCGGGCGATCGTCGACCGCCACGCCCGGATCCGGGCGGCGCTGCGGGAGTGATCGGAGGCGCCGGTCAGGCGTCCCGCTTGAGCCCGATCACGTTGAACGTCGGGACCGGCCGGAGGAGGCCCTTCAGCGCCAGGGTTCCGACCTCCTCGAGGTCCGCCAGCTCCTCGACGGCGCTCGCGACGCGGGACGACACGAGGATCTGGCCGCCCTTGGCCTCGCCGCACAGGCGCGCGGCGAGGTTCGTCACCGTCCCGATGGCGCCGTAGTCCCAGCGGCCCTCGAATCCGATGGCGCCGATCGTGGCGTAGCCCTCGGCGATCCCGACGCCGAGCCCGAGGTCGTAGCCGCGCTTGCGCCACGCGGCGCCGAGCTCCGCGACCCGATCGCGCATGGCCACGGCCATCCGGAGGGCGCGCTCGGCCGGCTTCGGCACCGTTACCGGGTCGTTGAAGAAGATCATCATGCCGTCCCCGGTGAACCGCTCGAGCGTCCCCTCGTGCTCGACGATGACCTGGCCCATCTCGGCGTGATACTCGCGGAGCACCCGCATGACCTCCTCGGGCTCCGAGGTCTCCGCGAACGCCGTGAATCCCCTGAGATCGAGGAAGACGACGGTGACCTCGCGGCGGTGGGTCTTGAGGGGGTCGTCCGCGCCGCCGGCCACGATGAGCTCCGCCAGCTGCGGCGAGAAGAAGCGCTTGAGCCGGCCGAGCCGCTCGACCTCCGCGACCTTCTCCCGGACGCGCTCCTCCAGTGTCCGGGCCCACTCGGCGAGCTGGTCGTGGAGCCGCTTCTTCTCGAGGCAGGCGCCGATGCGGGCCCGGAGGAGGACGGGATTGAACGGCTTCGGCAGGTAGTCCGCCGCGCCCAGCTCGACGCAGCGGATGACGCTCTCCAGCTCGTCCACGGCCGAGATCATGATCACGGGGACGTGCCGGAGCCCGTCCTCGGCCTTGAGCGCCTCCAGGACCTGGTAGCCGTTCAGCTCCGGCATCATGACGTCCAGCAGGACGAGGTCGAACGGGCGCGACCTGAGGAGCTCCAGCGCCTGACGGCCGTCCCGGGCGGTCACGAGATTCGCGTACCCCTCGCGACGGAGACGCTGGGTCAGCGTGTAGAGGTTGTCCTCGTTGTCGTCGACGACGAGCAGCGCCGGGCCGTCCGGGCTCATGACGGCGCGGCCTTGGCGAGGAGCGCCCGGATCTTCTCGAGCAGCCTCGGGAAGTCGACCGGCTTGGTGTCGAAGTCGTCACAGCCCGCCTCGAGCGCCCGGGTCCTCTCGCCCTCCATGGCGTGGGCCGAGAGCGCGATGACGGGGATGGCGCCCGTGTCCGCCGAGGCCTTCAGCCGCCGCGTGGCCTCCCAGCCGTCCAGGACCGGAAGGCTCAGGTCCATGAGGATGAGGGCCGGCGTCTCCGAGGCCGCCAAGGCGAGGCCTTGCTCCCCGTCGCCCGCCACGACCACGGTGAAGCCCGCCCGCGTCAGCCGGCCGCGCAGCATGTAGACATTGTCGTCGTTGTCCTCGACGTAGAGGATCTTCGTCACGGCGCGCCCTCCGCCGGGCCGGCTCGATCCGGGGCGACGCGCGCTAGGACACGGGCGATCTCGTCCAGGAGCTGGTCGCGCTCCCACGCGCCCTTCTGGAGGATGCGCTCGACCGAGCCGTTCAGGACCATGCGGTCCTCGGCGGTGAGGTCCATCGACGTGAGGACGACGACGGGCACGCCGCGCCACGCCGGATCGCGCCGGAGCGCGGCGACGAACTCGAACCCGTTCAGCTCCGGCATGAGGAGGTCGAGGACGACCACGTCGGGGACCCGAGCGGCCACGCGCTGGAGCGCGATCCGGCCGTTCTCCGCCTCCGCGAACGACCAACCGGCACGCTCCAGGATCTGGGTGACGACCGCGCGCACGATCGGGTCGTCGTCCACCACCAGGACGTGGGGCTTGGCACGGTCGCCGCAGAGGCTCCGGAGGACGCCGGCGAGCCGCTCGCGGTCGATCGGCTTCACCATGTAGTCGGTCGCGCCGAGCGAATACCCGCGGGTCTTCTCGTCGACGATGGTCACGAGGACGACCGGGATGTCGGCCAGCGTCGGGTCGCCCTTGAGCGCCGCCAGCACGGTCCACCCGTCGAGGTCCGGCATCATGACGTCGAGCGTGATCGCGGCCGGGCCGATCTCCCGCGCCAGCCGGAGCCCCTCGATCCCGCTGGCGGCGGTGACCACGGAGAAGCCCTGCTTCACGAGGAACCGGTCCATGAGATCCCGGACCGTCGCGTCGTCGTCGATCACCAGGACCGTGCGCGACGGCCCCGGCCTCGGGCTCGCGACGGGCGCGGGGGTCCGCGGTCTCGGAGCGGGCTCGGCTTCCGCCGGCGCGGGGACGCGGGCGTCGGCCGGGAGGCGGATGGTGAAGGTCGAGCCTTGCCCGGGCGTGCTCGCCACCGTGATGTCGCCCCCCATCATGCGGCAGAGGCGCCGGCTGATCGCCAGGCCGAGCCCGGTACCGCCGTACTTGCGGGTGGTGGAGGCGTCGGCCTGGGTGAATTCCTCGAAGAGCTTCGCCATCTGCTCGGCGGTCATGCCGATGCCCGTGTCCGAGACCGCCATGGTGACCCAGTCGCGGCCGCCATCGTCCGGCCGGCGCCGCACGTCGACCCGGATCGTCCCGCGCTCGGTGAACTTGCTGGCGTTGCTGGCGAGATTGAGGAGCGCCTGGCGAAGCCGCGTCGGGTCGGCCCGGATCGCGCCCACGTCGGCGGGACACTCGACCACCACCTGGTTGCCGTTCTTCGACGCGAGCGACCGGATCGTCGAGACCACGTCCTCCACGAGGGGGGCGATGGCCACCGACTCGAGGGTGAGCTCCAGCTTCCCCGCCTCGATCTTGGAGAGGTCCAGGATGTCGTTGATCAGCGCGAGCAGGTGCCTGCCGGCGCGCAGGATCCGCTCGTGGGCCTCGATCTGATCGGGCTGCGCGGCGGCCTGCGCGTCCTCGAGGAGCATCTCGGTGACGCCGATGATGGCGTTGAGGGGCGTCCGGAGCTCGTGGCTCATGTTGGCGAGGAACTGGGACTTGTGGCGGCTGTCGACCTCGAGCTCCCGACCCTTGTCCTGGATCTCACGGTAGAGGCGCGCGTTCTGAATCGCCAGGGCCGACTGGGCGGCGAAGGTGCGCAGGAGCTCGATCACCTCCGGCGGAAACTCTCCCGGCACCTTGCGGTTGACGGAAAGGGCGCCGATCACGTGGCCCTCGCGGACCAGCGGCACCGCCAGCAAGGCGCGATACCCCGTCCGGAGAAGGACATCGCGGAACCGGGTCTGATAGGCGCCTTCCCGGGCGATGTCCGGCACCTGCATGGGCTCCTGCCGCGC
>DATBGA010000128.1:0-12207 GCA_036558225.1 Candidatus Methylomirabilota bacterium
GGAGCGTCACGTTCTGGGAGCACCACGGCGAGGCCCGGCTCGAGCGGGAGGGCCGCGCCGTCACGTGCCGCCCGGTACCGTCTTCGTGAGCCAGCGTGGTGGTCGCGTGACAGCTTCAGCGACTCCGACGGCACGGGAGGCTGATAGCGTCCGGCCGCTCGCGCGAACCGCGAGCTGGCCCGCGGCTCGCGCAAGACCCGGGACGGCCGGGTCGGCACCTGACGCCCCTCACCACAGCGTGTAGCCGCCGTCGATGACGAGGACCGCGCCGGTCATGTAGCGGGAGGCGTCGCTCGCGAGGTAGACGGCGAGGGGGGCCAGGTCCTCCGGCTCGCCGTAGTCCCCCATCGGCACCTGGGCCTTGAACGTCTCGATGATCGCCGGGTTGACGCTCTTCCAGCGGAGGTTCGGGGCGGTCATGAACCCGCCGGGCGCGATCGCGTTCACCGTGATCCGGTGCGGCGCCCAGTCGGCGGCCACCGCCCGGGTGAAGGCGATCACCGCCGCCTTGCCGGTCTCGTAGCTCCGGCCCCCGATGCCGCGATTCGCGATGAGGCCGGAGACCGATGCGATGTTGATGATCCGGCCGCCCCGGCCCCGCGCGATCATCGCCCCGCCCAGGAGCTTGGTGCAGACGAACGTGCTGGTGACGTTGAGGTCGATGAGCGTTTGCCAGGTCTCGACGGGCATGTCTTGGGTCGGGATGTCGACGCGTCGCCCGCCGACGTTGTTGATCAGGATGTCGACCGGACCGTGCTCGGCGAGCGCCGTCCGGCAGGCGCGCTCGGCCTCGGCGGGCTGACCCACGTCGGCCTGGATCGTGGAGACCTTGCGGCCGCGCGCGCGGACGTCCGCGGCCGTCTGATCCAGCGCCGCCTGCTCCCGCCCCACCAGGACGAGGTCCGCGCCGGCCTCCGCGAGCCCGAGCGCCATCTCGCGCCCGAGCCCGCGGCTGCCCCCGGTGACGAATGCGCGCTTGCCGTCCAGCCGGAACCGATCGAGGACTCCCATCAGAAGCACCTCCCGACGGCCGCGCCGCCGGCCTTCTGCACACGAGCGCGCGGCCGTCCCCGGAGAAGCGGCCGCGCGCGGTTGCCCCGGCTACTTCGGCGTCACGCCCATGTTCGTGACGCGGATGGTCTGATCCGGGCGCGGCAGGAACCCCTGCACCCACCCCTGGACGCCGTAGAGATCGTCGAGGCTGTAAAGGTAGACGGCGAACGGCTCCCGGTTCAGCGCGACCATCGCCTCCTGCACGAACTTCGTGCGCGTGGCATCGTCGGTCGCCCGGCCGGCCTGGTCCATGGCCGTGTCGAAGGCCTTCGGCATCACGCTCGTGCGGAAGCGCCGTCCCTCGGCGAAGCTCAGCATGGAGAGGTACCCGTCCTGCGAGAAGAGGAACCCGACCGTGAAGATGGCCGTCGTCGTGCGCGGGTTGGCGTCGAACTCGCGCGCCCACTGGGGGAAGTCCACCGCGCGCTCGTTGACCTTGAGCCCGACCGCGCGGAGATAGCTCGCCATCGCCTCGCCGGCCGGCTTGTCGAGCGGATACCGGCCGGTCGTGTACGTGTAGTCGATCTCGAACCCGTTCGGGTATCCGGCATCGGCGATCAGCTTCTTCGCCTGCGCGGGGTCGAACGGGTAGGCCTTGAGGGCCGGGTTGTAGCCCGAGTGCCACTTGGAGAGGTGCTGCCCATCCATCGGCGTGCACCGCCCGGCGTAGATCTGCTTGCAGATCGCCGCCCGGTCGATGGCGAGGTTCAGGGCCAGCCGCACGCGCGCGTCCTCGAGCGGCTTGGCCTTGGGGTTGGCGGTGTCGAAGAAGGTGGCGAACTGCCGGAGGCTCGGGATCGACAGGAGCTTGAGCCCGCTCCGGCCCTCGACGCGCGCCGCGGCGGAGTGCGGCACGTTCGGCGCGATGTCGACCTCGCCCGCCTCGAGCGCCGCCACGCGGGCGGCGTCGTCCGGGATGATGCGGTAGGTGATCGTCTTGAACTTCGGCGTGCCGCCCCAGTAGGCGGGATTGGCCACCAGCGTGATGTGGCTGTCCTTCCGGTGCTCCTTGAACAGCCAGGGGCCCGTGCAGACCGGAGACTGGTTGAACGCGTCCTTGCCGCGGGCCTGGAAGTCCTTGGGCGCCACCTGGAAGCTGCCGTAGGCGAGGACGGAGACCACGTAGCCCGCGGGCTTGGTGAGGGCCAGCACCACCGTCGAGTCGTCGACGACGGTGACCTCCTTCAGGAGATCCTTCAGCCACTGGCTGTAGTTGAACGCGGCGAAGAGCTGCTCGAGGCTGAACTTCGCGGCCGCGGCGTTGAACGGCTCCCCGTTGCTGAACTTGACGCCCTGGCGGAGCTTGATCTGCAGCCGCGTGTCGTCCAGCCACCGGTAGTCCGTCGCCAGGAGCTTCTTGATGACGGCGTTGCCCGAGCTGTCGCTGTCCCAGTAGATGAGCGGCTCGCAGATCTGGGCGAACACGCTGATGTAGGGCGCCGTCGTGTTGTACGGATCGAGGTTCGGCGGGTCGACGAACTGGGCGATCGTCAGCGTGTCGCGCGCGGGCTGGGCGGGCACGGCCGCCGGCAGGAAGGCCAGGAGGACTGCGACGAGGGCGACGAGGGTTCGGCGAAGGATCACGGGCGTCTCCTTTCCGGGCTCGGCGGTCCAGGCACGGCAGCTACGGTCCCTCGCGCCACGATGTGGGGTCAAACGCGTCGCGGAGCCCGTCGCCGACGAAGTTCAGGGCGAACACGAGGACGGCGATCATCAGTCCAGGGACCACGGCCGTCCACCAGGCGTCGTAGATGAAGTTGCGGCCGTCGCCGATCATTCCGCCCCAGGTCACGGCGGGCGGCGAGACCCCGAGTCCGAGGAAGCTCAGCGCCGACTCGGTCAGCACCAGGCGCGAGACCTCGTAGGTGGCGACGGCCACGAGCGGGGAGAGCACGTTCGGCAGGACGTGGCGGCGCAGGATGCCGGGGGTCGGAACGCCAAGCGCGCGGGCCGCCTCCACGTACGGCTCCTGCCGCGCGCCGAGCGTCTGGGCGCGAACCACCCGCGCCATCGTGGACCAGCTGGTGAAGGCGAGCACCGCGACGAGCGTGAGGAGCCCGCCCCGCACGATGGCGACGATCGCGATGGCCAGCGCGATGACCGGGAACGCCAGCTGGACGTCGATGAGCCAGCTGATGACCTCGTCGACCCAGCTCCGGTAGAAGCCGGCCGCCATGCCGAGCACGATTCCGATCAGGGTGGCGATCGCCACCGCGCCCCCGCTGATGACGAGGGTCAGGCGCGCCGCGTGGATCGTCCGCGACACGAGGTCCCGGCCGAGGAAGTCGGTGCCCAGGGGATGGCGATAGTCTCCCGCCCAGATCCCGGGCCGCTTGGCGTCGCCGAGGCTGATCAGCACGGGGTCGTGGGGCAGCCACGCGCTCGGCACGCACGCCATCGCGACGATGGCCAGGGCCACCGGCAGCCCCAGGCGGCTCGCGGGATTTCGCCAGTAGGCGCGGGCGCGGAGCCGGAGGAGCGACGGCGCGCTCACCGGCACGGTCCGGAAGGGCTGGCCCCACGTCGCGGCGGAGACGTCTGCGGCCCCCACGGCGTCACGACGTCGAGATACGGGGATCGAGGACCCCGTAGAGGGAGTCGACGAGGAAGTTCACCAGCACGACGGCCGTGGCGACGACCAGCACGGCGCTCTGCACCAGCGGGAAGTCGCGCGCGAAGATCGCGCTCACGATGAGGCGCCCGACTCCCGGCCATGAGAAGACCGTCTCGGTCACGATCGAGCCGCCCAGGAGGGTCGCGGCCTGCACGCCGAGGACGGTCAGGATCGGCAGCGCGGCGTTGCGGAGGGCGTGGCGGCCCAGGACCGCCGACTCGCGGAGACCCTTGCTCCTCGCCGTGCGGACGAAGGCGCGGCCGAGGACGTCGAGCATCGTGGCCCGGGTGACCCGCACGGTCAGCGGAAGCAGCAGGAAGCTCAGGACGACGGCGGGCAGGACCAGGTGGGACCAGGTCCCGCGCCCCCCGGTCGGCAGCCACCGGAGGCGCACCCCGAAGAGCAGGATGAGCAGGATCGCCAGCAGGAAGTTGGGCACGCCCTGCGCCACCACCACGAGGCTCCGGGCCACGTAGTCGACGGGGCGGTCGCGGCGGAGCGCCGCCACGAGGCCCAGCGGCACGCCGACGAGAATGGAGATCCCGAGGCTCCCCGCGGCCAGCTCGAAGGTGGCCGGCAGCCGCTCCAGGATGATGGGCAGGATCGGCTGCTCGAACCGGAGCGACCGGCCGAAGTCGCCCACGAGGATCCCGCCGACAAAGGCGAGGTACTGCTCCGGCAGCGGGCGGTCGAGGCCGTGCAGCCGCTGGAACTCTCGCACGGCCTCGGCGCTCGCCAGCTCGCCCAGGATGAGACGCGCGGGGTCGCCGCTGAGCCGGAGGAGGCAGAACGTGCCGAGCGTGATCCCCACCCAGACGAGGACCAGGCGGACCACGCGCGCCAGGAAGTACCTCATCACCCGCGGGCCCTCGCCGTCATCGCCACACCTCGCCGAAGACCCGGAGGAAGTTCCCGCCCATGATCTTGCGGGCGTCCTCGTCCGAGTAGCCCCGGGCCAGGAGGCCGAGCGTGATGTTCCCCATCTTGGCGAGTGAGTCGATCTCCGGCGGGAAGATCCACGGGAGCGGTGGGTAGACCACTGGACGGTAGGGCTTGTTGGGCCAGTTCCCGAGCTCGCCCGTCTCGGTCATCATCTCGGTGGGGTTGATCTCCTCCGTGAGATCCGTGCCGAAGCCGACGTGGTCCACGCCGACCAGGTCGACCACGTGGTCGATGTGCCGGAGGAAGTCCTCGAAGGTGCAGCGCGTCCGGCCGTCGGGGTCGAGGAGGAACGGCAGGAAGCAGATGCCGATGACACCGCCGCTCCGGGCAACCAGGCGGATGAGCTCGTCGGTCGCGCTCCGGGGATTGGGCCGGAGCCCGCCGCACGCGGAGTGCGAGACGATGACGGGTCGGGTCGACAGGGCCGCCGCCTCCCGCGCCGTCGCGTCGCTCACGTGCGCGAGGTCGACCACCAGGCCGACCCGGTTCATCTCCTTGACGACGTCGATCCCGAAGTGGCTGAGCCCGGCCGGGTTCCGCTCCTGGCACCCGTCCCCGACGTTGCAGCGCTCGTTGTACGTGATCTGCATGCAGCGCGCGCCGACGGCGTAGAGGGCCTCCACGTAGTCGACGTCGTCCTCGATGACCACGGAGGTCTGGAACCCGGCGATGATCCCGACCTTGCCCTCGCGCTTGGCCCGGCGGATGTCGTCGGCGGAGCGCACGAAGATCGTGCGCTCCGGGCAGTGCTGGGCCCGGAGCTGGAACTTGCGGATCGCCTTCACCCCGTCCGCGAACCGCTGGTAGTGCGCCCCGCCCCGGTTGAGGGCCGTGATGCCGCCGTCGAAGAGGCGCTGGAGGTAGGGCTCGTTCCACCGGAGCTTGTTGTGCGGGTCCTCGATGTGGTCGGTGCACATTCCGTCGATGACGATCGCCGAGCGGTGCACGGCCGCGGCGCGCTCGCGGAGCTCGGGGGTGACGGGGACGGGCTTCCGGTGGGCTCTGGTCGTCATCGGGTCTCCCTTGGGGGGTCGGTTCACGACGGGTGTCCGCAGGAGCCCCGCACGACCAACCGGGTTTCGAGCGTCCTGCGGACGGGGGGACGGGCCGGATCGGACAGGCGCTCGAGGAGGAGCTCGACTGCCGCCCGGCCCACCTCGCTCGCCAACTGGCTCACGGTCGTGAGCGGAGGCGTCGTGTAGGAGGCCAGCTCGATGTCGTCGAACCCGACGAGGGCGAGGTCGCCCGGGACACGACGCCCCAGCTCGCCAGCGGCCCGGAGGACACCGATGGCCATGAGGTCGTTGGCGGCGAAGATGGCCGTCGGCGGCTCGGGCAGCGCGAGGAGACTCCGCGCCGCCGCCCAGCCGGACGGGGGATGATAGTCGCCGCGGAGCACGAGGCCCTCGTCGACCGGCAGGTCGGCCTCGGCCAGCGCGTCGCGGTAGCCCTGGAGCCGCTGGCCGCTCATGAGCAGGCTGGAGGGGCCCCCGATGCACCCGATCCGGCGGTGCCCGAGGGCGATCAAATGGCGCGTCGCGAGATAGGCGCCGCCCCGCTTGTCGCTGAGGACGACGTCGATGGGCGCCCCCGGGAGGTCGCGGTCGACCATGACCACCGGCAAGGGCCGGCGCAAGAGGTCGCGCAGGACGTCGATGCGATTGCCGGCGGGCACGTACAGGAGCCCGTCGACCTGGCGCCGGGTGAGGAGATCCACGTACACCCGCTCCCGGAGCTCCTCTCCCTCCGTGTTGCACAGGACCACGCTGTGGTCCCGCCCGAAGGCGGCCGCCTCGATGCCCCGGCCGAGCTCGGCGAAGTACGGGTTCGCGCTGTCCGGGAGGACCAAGCCCAGCGTGTGGGTGCGGCCCCGCCGGAGCGAGCGCGCGACGGCGTTCGGGTGGTAGCCGAGCTCCGCCATCGCCTCCATCACGCGTGCCCGGATCTCGTGGGAGACGAAGCGGGTCGCGTTGACCACGTGGGAGACCGTGGTCGGCGAGACCCCGGCGCGTCCGGCGACCTCACGAATGGTGGCCATGGCCCCCCTGGCAAGCGGATCTTTCAGGCAATCGATTGCGCAATCGGTTGGGCAAAGGCTAGATCAGACCCGACTCACCGTCAAGGACCGCCGGGCGCACGACCGCCGGACGCACGAGAGGAGGGCCGCGCGGCGGAGCTACCGCGTCGGCGGACGCTCGGCTCCGCGACGACCGGGGGGCCGCACGAGGGCCCGCAGCCGGGTGAGGGCGCCGCTCCACCGTGCGCGAGCGCCGGCCGGGGAGGCCTCCAGGGGCTCGTTGTGGAGCTCGACGTCCTCCAGGGCGATCCCGAGCTCGCGGGCGTCCTCGCTCCCGTCGACCACGAGCTTGGGCACCCACGGGAGATCGACCTGGACCTCCAGGACGGCCTCCCCCGGTGGCAGCGGGAGGTTGACGCGCACCCGGTCCCGCGATCTGAGGATCACGCGGCCGACCTCCCGGCCGGACGCGCGGTCCACGAACCGTGCGGTCACGGGGCGCTGCCCGACCTCTGGGTGGCTCGTGAACGCGTGGCAGGTCAGCCAGCGGCCGGCGAGCCCGCCGAGGCGGATCTCGGCTCGCCGCCGACTCCAGCGGAACCGGCGCTCGGCCCCGCCCTCGAGCCGGTGCCAGCCCTGGGCGAAGACGTGGTCGTTCGCCAGGAGGTGGCCCCCGAGGGGGAGCGGCCCCATCGGCTCGCCGAGCACCGCGGACGGCTCCGACCGGAGTCGGTAGATGACGGCCTGGTCGCTCTCCGGCCGCCCGTTCTTCGCGAAGACGTAGAAGGCCTTCCGCGCGGTCGCGTAGCCGTCGAAGAAGTGATCGTAGCGCTCGTGCACGGCGCGCTCGACGGCCTCCACGCGCCGGAGCCCGTGACGCTCGAACTGCGTCACCCACCAGCGGGAGTCGGCCCAGATCAGATGCCCGTTGAGCGGATAGCCCTTGCCGTCGGTGTGGAGCAGCCGGAAGCTCCGGTCCTGGGCGATGTCGCCGTGCCACTCGCGCAGGTACAGCGGGAAGATCTGGCCGAAGACCGGGTCGTCCCCGAACGCGGGCAGCGCGGCGTAGAGGTAGCCCCCGTCGCCCAGGAGGGCCACGGCCTGCGCGAGGTACTCCGCGAGCCGGTTGGGGTTCAGGTGCTCGAAGACGTCGAGGCCGTAGACGAGATCGAAGGGCCCGGACAGCGGCAGCGTCAGGAGGTCCCCGTGGTGGATCCGGTCCCGGACGCCCGGGATCGCCCGCTCGACCGCCATGCGGCTGATCTCGATCCCCTCGCTGGGCACGCCGAGGGCGGCGAGGTAATGGAGCACCGTGCCGGTGGCGCAGCCGATCTCGAGCGCCCGCCCCGGTCGGAACGCCGCCATGATCTCCGCCATGGCCTGCTTGTCGAAGCCGAGCGCGAGGTCCCAGACCCCCTCGTGCTCGTAGTAGCCGTGCGTGAGGATCATGCGCTCCATCCAGTCGAAGTCGGCCGGCTCGCGCGCCTGGAACGCGACGAGGTCCGGGCCGCTCCAGAGCGGCGACCGCGTCACGTAGGCGTCCGGCCTGAGCAGGCGGAGGTCGCGCAGCTCGTCGTCGCGCACCGTTCTCTCCTCGTGGGCTGGGGCGCCGGCCGCTCCGACGTCGACGCCCGCGCGTCGCGTCGAGCCTAGCACTGGTCGATCGGAGGCTGCACTTTCTCCGGCCGCCGCCGCGCACGCTCGCACGGGCGATGATAGGATCGACGCGAGGACCCTGTGAGCGATCGCCTCGTGCGGACTCCCTCGCGAGCGGCTCTGTGCGCCGCCCTGCTCCTGGCCGCCCTGGCGGGCGCGGGAACCCTGCGGACGCCCGCTCCGGCCCTGGCCCAGGACCGGACGCCGATCCGCTACGGCGTGGTGGCGGAGGGGAGCGAGGTCCGCTACCGCGTCCGGGAGCAGCTTGCCGGCCTGAGCTTTCCCAACGACGCCGTCGGCGCGACCGGCGCCGTGGAGGGCGGCATCGTCTTCGATGCCCAGGGACGGGTCCTCTCCGGCGACTCCCGGTTCACGATCGACCTGCGGACGCTCAAGAGCGACGAGGCACGCCGGGACAACTACCTCCGGCGCAACACGCTGCAGACGGAGAGCTACCCGACCGTGACCTTCGTCCCCACGGAGGCGCGGCGGCTGCCGTTCCCGCCCCCCCAGCTCGGCTCGGTGGCGTTCGAGCTGGTCGGAGACCTCACGGTGAAGGATGTCACGCGCCCGGTGACCTGGACGGCCACGGCCAGCTTCGACGGCCCGCGCGTCAGCGTGCGGGCGCGCACCGCGTTCCGCTTCGGCGACTTCGGCCTCCGCCAGCCCCGGGTGTCCGTCGTGCTCGGCGTGGAGGACGACATCAAGCTGGAGGCCGACCTCGTCCTGCGCCGGGGCGCGTGACGTGGGCCGCGCTCGACGACGGCCCGACTTCCGGAGCGTGGCGCCGGCGCCCGCGGGCCGCCAGGAGGCGCGATGGCCAGGCTGACACTCCAGGTGAACGGCGCGACGCGCGACGTCGAAATCGACGATCCCGCGACTCCTCTCCTCTACGTCATCCGGAACGACCTCGGGCTGACCGGAACGAAGTTCGGATGCGGGCTCGCGCAGTGCGGGGCCTGCACGGTCCACCTCGACGGCCAAGCCGTCCGCTCGTGCTCCATGCCCGTCGGCGCCGCCGTCGGCCGCCAGGTCACGACGATCGAGGGCCTGGGGACGCCCGAGCGCCCGGACCCGGTCCAGGCCGCCTTCATCGCGGAGCAGGCGCCCCAGTGCGGCTACTGCACCGCGGGGCTCGTCATGACGGCGCGTGCGTTTCTGCAGCAGAACCGACGCCCCACCGAGCCCGAGGTCAAGCAGGCGCTGGCCGGGAACCTCTGCCGCTGCGGGAGCCACGTCCGGGTGATCCGGGCGGTGATGCGCGCGGCCACGACGATGGGAGGGGCGTGAGATGGCCCCGATCAGCCGCCGCGCATTCCTCGGCACGGGCGGGGCGCTCGTCATCGGCCTCGGAGCCCGCGCGCCGCGACGCGCCGCCGCGCAGGCCGGGAGCTCCCTGCCGCCGACGGCCTGGACGACCGACCGCTACCTCGGCAAGACGGTGGCGCCCGACGAGGTCGACGCGTTCCTCGCGGTCCACGCCGACAGCACCGTGACCGTCTTCACCGGGAAGGTCGATCTCGGGACCGGCGGGCGCGCCGCGATGCGCCAGATGGTGGCGGAGGAGCTCGACGTGGCCATCGAGCGCATCACCGAGCTGATCGAGGGCGACACCGCCGTCTGCCCCGATCAGGGCGGTACCGGCGGGAGCACCGGCATCTCCCGCGGCGGCCAGGATCTTCGCCGCGCGGCGGCGACCGCGCGCCAGGCGATCCTGGCGCTCGGCGCCCAGCAGCTCGGCCGGCCGGTTGCGGACCTCGAGACGGCCGACGGCGTGGTCAGCCCGAAAGGCGGCGGTGCCGGCGTCACGTACGGCGCGCTGATCGGCGACCGCCAGCTCGGCCTCAAGATCGACAACAAGGCGCCGCTCAAGCCCTCGAGCGCCTTCCGCTACATCGGCCGGTCGGTGCCGCGGCCGGACGTCCCTGCGAAGGTCACGGGCCGGCACCTCTACGTGCAGAACCTCGTCCTCCCCGGCATGCTCCACGGGCGCGCGATCCGCCCCCCGGCCCTCGGAGCGACGCTCCAGTCGGTCGACGAGGCGTCGATCGCGGCGATCCCAGGCGCGCGGGTCGTCCGGATCGGCGGCTTCCTCGGCGTCGTCGCCGAGCGCGAGTGGGACGCGGTGCGCGCGGCGCGGCTTTTGAAGGCCCAGTGGTCGGCGGGCACCGGGCTCCCCGACCACCTGACGCTGCCCGACGCGGTGCGCGCCACCCGCGTCGTGCGCGACCAGGACGTGGCGAAGCAGGGCGATCTCTCGGCGCTGGGGGCTCCCGGACCCGGCGTGCAGACGCTCGGCGCGACCTACTGGTGGCCGGTCCAGACGCACGGCTCCCTCGGGCCGTCGTGCGGCGTGGCCGACGTCCGCCCCGACGGCGTTACGATCTGGACGCCGTCCCAGGCGACCCACCGCTTCCGCGAGGCGTTCGCCAGGATCCTCGGCCTCCCGCGGGAGAAGGTGCGGCTGATCTACCTCGACGGTGCGGGCTCCTACGGCCAGAACGGCGCCGAGGATGCAGCCTGTGACGCGGCGCTCCTCTCGCGCGCGGTGGGCCGGCCGGTGCGCGTCCAGTGGATGCGCGAGGACGAGCACGGCTGGGACCCGAAGGGGCCGCCCCAGCTCCTCGACCTCCGCGCCGCGGTGGGCGAGGGGGGCGACGTCGTCGCGTGGGAGACGCAGGCGTGGCTGCCGCTCTCCACGCAGGGCCTGCCCAACCTCCCGCTGCTCGCGCCCATCGAGGCCGGGCTCGCCCAGCCGCTCGGCCGCGCGACCGGACAGGTCCAGCAGAACATCGACCCGCCCTACCGCGTGGGGGCCGTCCACGCCGTCGTGCACTGGCTCGAGGACTCGCCGTTCCGCACGTCGCCGATCCGCGCGCCCGGCAAGGTCGCCAACATCTTCGCCGTCGAGTCCTTCGTGGACGAGGTGTGCGCGCTCGCGAAGATCGATCCCGTCGAGTACCGGCTCCGCCGCCTCGCGGACCCGCGAGGGCTGGAGGTGCTGCGCCGGGCGGCGGCGCGGATGGGGTGGCAACCCCGTCCCTCGCCGCGCCCGCCCGACCCCGGCGCGGCCGTGCTCACCGGGCGGGGGATCGCCTACGTCCACTACAAGCACAGCGAGAACCACGTCGCGATCGGCATGGAGGTGGCGGTCGAGCGCGCGACCGGCGTGATCCGGGTGACCCGCGTGGTCTGCGCCCAGGACTGCGGCCTCATGATCAACCCGGACAACGTCGCGAGCCAGCTGGAGGGGAACATCCTCCAGACTCTCTCGCGGACGCTTCACGAGGAGATCGCCTTCGACCGGGACCGGGTCACGAGCGTCGACTGGGCCAGCTACCCCATCCTCCGCTTCGACGAGGTGCCGACGATCGAGCTCGAGATGATCCAGCGCCTCGACGAGCCGCCGCTCGGCGTCGGCGAGGCCGCGTCGGCGGCGGTGCCGGCGGCCGTCGGCAACGCCGTCTTCGATGCCACCGGCGTCCGACTCCGCGTGGTGCCGTTCCGGCCGGACCGCGTCAAGGCGGCGCTGGCGGCGGGCCAGCGCTGACGCCGGCCGCGCCGTCCGGAGCGGCCTCGCGATCGTCGGCCACGCCGGGAGAGAGTCGGGATACGGACGGGTCGGGGAGCCCGGGAGGACGGCGATGAGCGGAGAAGGCGGCGGCGAAGGCTGGCGCGGCGCGGTCGAGCGGCTCGAGGCCGCGATGAACACGCTGATGGCGGGCGACTCGGGCGCGATCAAGGCGCTCTACTCGCACCGGGACGACGTGACCGCCTTCTTCGGCTGGGGCGGGTACGAGAAGGGGTGGGCCGACGTGAGCCGGCGCTGGGACTGGGCGGCTCAGCAGTTCCAGGGTGGCGGGCCGGTCCGCTACGAGCACCTCACGGCGGTGGATGCGCCGGGCCTGGTGGTGACGACGCATAT
>DATBGA010000129.1:0-16234 GCA_036558225.1 Candidatus Methylomirabilota bacterium
GCCCACCGCGCCTCCTCGCTCAGGAGAGACCCTCGGCCGCCCGCCCGATTCGCCCGCGGTGCCGGGCCACCTCTGCTATCATCAGGGCAGCCCGACCGCCATGCGGGCCGAAAGGAGGAATACGCATGAACATCCAGATCACCTACTGCACCGAATGAGACTACTACCCCCAGGCCTCCAGTTTGCAGGCCGCCATCAAGAAAGAGTTCGGGGTCACCGCTAGCCTCCAGGGCGGGCACGGCGGCGTGTTCGACGTGACGCTCGACGGCAAGCGGATCTACTCGAAGGACGAGACGTACCGCTTCCCCACGAACGACGAGGTCTTCGCGGGCATCCGAGCCCATCAGAAGGCCTGACGGCGCGCCCGCCACTCGCGCTCGAGCCCCTCTCGGAACCTGGGGTGCGCGAGACGGGTGAGCTCCCGGGCACGCCGGGTGTCGCTGAGTCCCCGTAGCTCGGCGCGCCCGAATTCGGTCACCACGCAGTCGACGAGGTGACGCGGCGTCGTAACCGGCGTCCCGGCGCCGAGCCGGGCCACGATCCGGGACACCTCTCCGCCGCGTCCGGTCGCCGGCAGGGCGATCACCGACCGGCCCTTCCCGAGGGCTGCCCCCGTCACGAAGTCGAACTGACCCCCGATGCCCGCCACCTGGCGCTCGCCGAGCGCCTCGGCGTTCACCTGCCCGGTCAGGTCGATCTCGATCGCCGAGTTGATCGAGACGAAGCGCTCGAGCCCCGCCACGACGCACGGGTCGTGAATCGACGTCGAGGGCTCCATGTGGACGCGCGGGTTCTCGTGCACCCAGCGGAACAGCGGCTCCGTGCCCATGATCTCGCCGAGGTCGAGACATCCCGGGTGACGGCGGTTCCGCCCCCCGGTGATGACGCCCTGCTCGAGGAGCGGCAGCATCGCGTCGAACAGGGCGGAGTGGATGCCGAGGTCCCGGTGACCGCTGAGCCCCGAGACGACCGCCTCGGGCGTCGCGCCGATGCCCACCTGGATGGTCGCGCCGTCCGGAACCAGCTCGGCGACGTGGGCGGCGATCCGGCGCTCCACCTCTCCGATCGGCGGCGCCGCGTACGCCATCAGCGGCCGGTCGGTCTCGACCCAGGCGCCCACTCGGTCGACGGCGATCGTGCTGTCGCCCAGCGTCCGCGGCATCCGCTGGTTGACCTCGGCGATCACGAGCGGCGCCGTCCGGGCCACCGGCAACGGGTAGCTCGTCGACACGCCGAGCGAGAGCCGGCCGGAGCCGTCGGGCGGCGCCGTCTGCACCAGGATCGCGTCGGCCTTCCAGGGCCCTCCGGGCCCGAACGCCCAGGGCGCGTCGAAGTAGCGAAGCGGCACGAACTCCGCCTGGTCCCGCGCGAGGGCGTCGCGGAGGGACGGCATCGCGTGGAACGTCACCCACCGGAGGCGTCCCTCGTGCGCGGGTGCGCAGAACGGGTGCCCGCCGAGGTGGAGGCCGCCCATCAGCGTCAGCGGCCGCAGGCGCTCCGCCTGCCGAAGGACCTCGTCGATCAGCGGCGTTGGCTCGCCGCAGCCCGGGGGAAGCAGGACCCGCATGCCGGGCCTGAGGTGCCCGATGGCCTCCTCGACGCCGACCGAGCCGGCCACGGGACGCGCGGGCCGACTCAGGCCGGGCCAGTGAGCGCCCGACGGAGACCGTCGAGCGCGAGGACGACCACGCGGAGGCGGACCTGCCGGAGATCCCCGCCGGGCCGATGCTGGACCTCGGCGGCGCGCTCCGCGGTCGCGACCCCGATCCGGGTCGGGTAGACGGGGTTCGGTCCGTCTCCCTCGGAGCTCGCCATCAGGACGGCCGCGCCCACGTCGGCGCCGGCCCAGGCCCGGACTGCGCGGGCCAGGTCGGCCGCCGATTCCGACGGCGTCCCGAGCCGTCGCTGCGCCCCGGGGAGAGTGGTCACCAGCGACTCGAGCCGGGCGCCCATCCCGGGCACGCTCGTGAGCCGCTCCGAGACGAGGCCACCGGTCCCGACCTCGACGAGTCCGAGCGTCCGGCCCTGGTCCGCCAGCCGGGTCGCGACCGCGCCCTCCAGGCTCTCCCCATCCGTTCCGAACACTGTGTCTCCGAGCCGGGCGCGGATCTCGGCCTCGACGGGGGCGATCAGGGCGCGTGCCGCCGCCTCGTCGGGCGCCTTCGCCGCGATGCGGACGTCGACCTGTCCCGGGTGGGCCATCGTTCCGACCGTCGGGTTCGACCCCTTGGCCATCAGGTCCGCCAGGAGCTCCCCCACCCGGCTCTCGCCGAGCCCCGCGACACGCACGAACCGGGACACGATCGCCGCCTGGAGCCCATAACGGGCGCGGATGTGCGGCAGCGCGCCGGTGTGCAGAAGGTATTCCATCTCGCGGGGCACTCCCGGAAGGACGATGAGGGTGCGGGCGCCCTCCTCGAGGATGAAGCAAGGGGCGGTCCCCACCGGATTCGGGAGAGGGATCGCGCCCCGGGGAATGTACGCCTGCCTCCGGTTCGAGGGCGACAGGGGCAGGCCGCGGGCCCGGAAGAAGGCCTCGATCTGGGCGAGGAGCTCGGGGTGGAACTCGAGCTCCCGCCCGGTGGCGCGCGCCACCGCTTCCCGGGTGACGTCGTCCTCGGTGGGCCCGAGGCCCCCGGTGGTGATCACGACGTCGACACGGCCCAAGGCGGCGTCGAGGGCGGCGGCCACGCGGCCGAGATTGTCCCCCACGGTCGTCTTGTGAAAGAGGTCGAGCCCGAGCACGGCCAGCTGTCGGGCAATGAACGCGGCGTTGGTGTCGACGATCTGCCCCAGGAGCAGCTCCGAGCCGACGCTGACGATCTCCGCGCGCATGGGTGGCGGCGGCATGGTAGCACACCGCTTGATCGGCCCTCCCGCCAGGGTCGGGCGGCCGGATCTTTGCAGTCTATACGATTGGTTAGGAGGCCCGCGGCGTCTCTTTATCGGTGAATCGCGATATTTGATTGAATCCATCATGGGTTCCGGGCCGTCACATTAACGAAGATGGAAGGATCCGAAAAAGAGACCCGCGTGGAAACTTTCCGGGGCCCTCGTCCGTCTCATAGTGGGCGCACGACGGGATACCAGCTCGTTCCGGGAACCGGAGGAAGGTGAGCGATGCTCCAGCGTGGAAGCGTGAAGGACCGCCCGGCGGTGGCGGTGTCCAGGATTCGACAGGCCAAGCCCGAGGACGGGCTCAGTCAGACCCCGGGGGAGCTCGTCCCCGCCGACAAGGTGGAGGAGATCCTTCACGGCCTCGACCTCCCCGCCAGTGGTGAGCCTGAGGACAACCCGGCGGGGCCTCCCGAGGACGTGGATCGGGGAGCCGAGGACGATGACGAGCCGGCCGAGGAGAGCCTCAGCCCCGAGGACCCCGTTCGTCTCTATCTCCGGGAGATCGGACGCATCCACCTCCTCAACTCCGAGCAGGAGGTCCGGCTCGGTCAGCAGATCGAGAGGGGTCAGGAGCGGGTCCGGCGGGCGATCATGGCCGTCCCGCTGGTCCGCGGCCAGCTCATGGATCTGGCCGAGCGGCTGCGGCGGCACGAGGTCGAATCCGACCAGTATCTGGAGGCGCCCGACGGCACCGACCTCACGGAGAGCGAGCTCCGGCGGGTCCAGAACGTCTTCGCGCAGATCCGGCGCCTGGACCGCGAGCTCGGCAAGCTCGAGGCGTCGCGGAACCGCGCGCGCAAGGACTCCACGATCAAGGCGATCCAGGAATGGATCGCCCAGAACCACCAGGACCGCGTGCGCCTCCTCGGCGACCTTCCGCTGAAGCCGATGGTGGTCGACCGCTGGGTCGGGCGGGTGCGCACGCTCGGTCAGGAGTTGGCCGGACTGCAGAAGCAGATCGAGACGGTGTCGGACAAGGCCGCCAAGAGCGAGCTGCGGAAGCGCGCCCGGCTGATCGAGTCGGAGCTGGGGCTGCCCGCCAAGCGCGCGGTCGGCGTCACGCGAGACCTGGACGCCGGGGAGTTCGAGGTGCGCCAGGCGAAGCGGGCGCTGATGGAGGCCAACCTCCGGCTCGTCGTCTCGATCGCCAAGCGCTACCTGAACCACGACATGCCGCTCCTGGACCTCATCCAGGAGGGCAACATCGGCCTCATGAAGGCGGTGGACCGGTTCAAGTACCGTCGCGGGTTCAAGTTCTCGACCTACGCGACCTGGTGGATCCGCCAGGCGATCACGCGGGCCATCGCGGACCACGCGCGGACGTTCCGGATCCCGGTGCACATGATCGAGACGCTGAACCGCCTGGCGCGGGTGAACCGTGGCCTATACCAGGAGCTCGGTCGGGAGCCGACCTCGGAGGAGCTGGCGAAGCGGTGCGAGCTGCCGCTCCGAAAGGTGCGCCTGATCCTCGAATCGTGCAAGAAGCCGCTGTCGCTCGAAACGCCGATCGGGGAGGATTCCGACCTCGGTGACTTCCTCGAGGACAAGCGGACGCCCTCGCCGGTGGAGTCGCTCCTGTCGGACGACCTCACGGCGCAGGTCGAGCGAGCCCTGTCGGGCCTGTCCGAGAAGGAGGCCGAGATCCTCCGCCTGCGGTTCGGAATCGGCGAGGAGGGCGAGCACACCCTCGAGGAGGTGGGTCAGCGCTTCGACGTGACCCGGGAGCGCATCCGCCAGATCGAGGCCAAGGCGCTCCGCAAGCTGCGCTCGCCGCTCCGCGCCCGCGGCCTCCGGAGCTTCGTCGAGAACTAGGCGGGGCCTCTCCCCCGCCCGGCCCATACCGGCCGGTCAGTCCCGGGACTGACCGGCCGGCTTCCTTTTCAGCCCAGCGTTGCGACGACGTCGCCCTCCTGGACCGTCTCCCCCTCGGCGACGCGAACCTCCCGCACGACGCCCGCCCGCGGCGCCTCGACCGGAATCTCCATCTTCATCGATTCGAGGATCAGGATCGGGTCGCCGGCCGCGACCTTGCTGCCCACGGCGGCGACGATCTGGAACACCACGCCCGTGATGTGGGCGCGCACCTCCTCCGCCATCGTCCTAGAGCCCTCCCTCGAGGAACCGCGTGTGCACCGCGCCGGCCCGGAATGCCGGGCTCGCCAGAATCCGCCGGTGGAGAGGGAGCGTGGTCTTCACTCCGTCGACGCGATAGCGCTCCAGGGCGTCCGCCAGCCGGTCCAGCGCCTCGTCCCGGTCTCGGCCGGCCGCGATGACCTTCGCCAGGAGCGGATCGTAGTGGACAGTGACCACGCTTCCGGGCTCGACGCCGCACTCGTGGCGGATCCCGGGCCCCTCGGGCAGGTGGAGCGCCTTGACGGTCCCCGGAGACGGCAGGAAGCCCCGGTCGGGGTCCTCGGCGTAGATCCGGCACTCGACCGCCGCCCCCCGCGCCGCGATGTCCTGCTGGGTCCAACCGAGGCGCTCGCCGGCGGCGATCCGGAGCTGAGCCTCGACGAGATCCCGTCCCACGACCTCCTCCGTCACCGGATGCTCCACCTGGAGCCGCGTGTTCATCTCGAGAAAGTAGAAGCGGTCTTCCTCGACCAGGAACTCGACGGTCCCCGCGTTCCGGTAGCCCGCCGCGGCTGCCACCCGCACGCCGGCGGCGTGCAGGCTCGCGCGGAGGTCGGCGTCGAGGCGGGGCGCAGGCGACTCCTCGACGAGCTTCTGGTGCCGCCGCTGGATCGAGCAGTCGCGCTCGAAGAGGTGGATCGGCTCGCCATGCTCGTCCGCCAGCACCTGGACCTCCACGTGCCGGGGCCGGTCGACCGCCCGCTCGACATAGACCGCCGCGTCCCCGAAGGCGGACGCGGCGCGCCGCTCCGCGGCGGCGAACGCCGCCTCGAACCGGTCCGGCCCGGGGACGAGCGCCATGCCGATCCCGCCTCCGCCCGCGGCGGCCTTGAGCATCACCGGGTACCCGATCGCGTCGGCCACCTCGCGCGCCGCGCCCGCGCTCGCGACGGGACCGTCCGAGCCGGGGAGCACGGGAACGCCCGCCCGGGCGACCAGCCGGCGTGCCTCCGTCTTCTGCCCCATCGTCCGCAGCACGTCGGGTGGCGGTCCCACGAAGGTGAGGCCGGCCTTCTGGCAGGCTTCCGCGAACCGCCAGTTCTCGGACAGGAACCCGTAGCCCGGGTGAACGGCGTCCGCGCCGGCGTCCCGCGCCGCCCCGACCACGCGCTCGATCGACAGGTAGCTCTCGCGCGCGGGCGGCGGGCCGATCGGGAGCGCCCGGTCGGCCGCCCGCACGTGGGGCGCGCCGGCGTCGGCCTCGGAGTACACCGCCACCGGACGGATCCCGAGGGCGCGGCAAGCGCGGATGATCCTGAGCGCGATCTCGCCGCGGTTGGCCACCAGCACCGTGCCGAACAGGGTCAGACCTCCCCGGGCCGGGACGCGGGCCGCGGCGCTCCGGCGGGCCCGTCTTCCACCCGGGCGACCTCCGCCTCGCGGATGCGCCAGGCCCCGCCGTCTTCCGCAACCCATCGAGCCTGCACGACCATGGTCGTCGACCCGACGAACTTCGTCTTGAAGATGTGGTGGGCGCCGATCCGGGCGTGGGCGACCAGCTCGAACCCGCTGAACCGATGCCCGAGCAGCCACTCCACCAGTTCGCGGGGCGTGACCTCCGCCCCGGCCGCCAGGTCCTCGCGCGCCCGCGCGTCCCGTCCGACGACGCGCTCCGCGTGAGCCCGGGCCGCCCGCTCGGGCCCGGTTCCCTCGCCCAGGTCGACGTCTCTCACGGCGCGCTCCCGGACAGCCCGCCGGAGGCGTCGAGCCTGCCGCGAAGCTCGCGCTCCCAGGCCGCGGCCCGCGCCCGCTCGGCCGGGGTGCGCGCGAGCGTGTCCAGCACCGCCTCCCCGTCGGCCACGTGGCGCCGCTCGTCGGCGAGGCACCGCTCCAGGATCCGTCGCGTGGGCGGCTCGTACACGGGGTTGACCCGGTCGAGATGGGCGGCATAGACGGCCACGAGGTGCGGCTTCAGGACGCGGTACACGCCGGTCAGCCGCTCGATCGTCTCCGCCCAAGCCTCGCGGCTCTCGAGCGCGTCCAGGAAGCGCACGAACTCCGGGCCCGGCGGCTCGGACACCTGGGCCGGCGCGCGCAGCTCGGGCAGGCGCTTTCCCCAGTGGTCCGCGTGCTGGGCGCAGTCCCAGACCTGACGGCCGAGGAGCAGCTTGGCGGGAAGCTCCGGGGTAAGCGCGATCCAGCCGGCCATCACGCGCATCATCCGCTCCTCGGCGTACCGGTAGTGGCGGACACGACGGGCGGTGGCTTCGACACCCAGGTGGCCGGCCAGCTCCCGGGCCGGCTGGTCCTCGGGCGAGGGCGTGACGCCGGTCACGGGCTAGTAGACGGGACTGCGCTGCGTGCTCTTGACGAGCCGCTCGATCTCTTCGTCGGTGAAGCCGGCGAGCTTCCGGTACTCGGTCGCGATCGCGATCGGCACCTGGTCGACCGGCCCGTCCCGCCGCATCCCGCCCAGGTTGAACCGGTCGTCGATGGACTCCTGGAACTCGACGGCCTGCCGGCGGCGCGCCGGGTCCCCCTCGGTGAGCTTGTTCAGCCAGTAGGAGCCCATCCGCACGTGAGTGATCTCGTCGGCCAGGACGTAGTCCACCGACTGCGCGATCGTCGGGTCCGGCAGGCGCCGGGCAATCTCGACCAGCTGGGCGAACACGTCGCAGGCGAGCCCCTCGAGCCCGCGGTTCACGCCCGCCACCCGCGCCGCCGCGTCCTCCGCGCAGGCGCATCGCCACAGGATCGTCGTCTCGGGGAACTCGCCGATGTAACCGCCCAGGTGCTCCAGCAGGCGGCTGAACACCTCGACGTGGCGCGACTCGTCCCAGGTCTGGCGCGCCATGTCCATCGTGAACTCCCACGGCGCGTCGGGGAAGTCGTAGACCGTCCGGCCGGCGCCCTCCATCGCCTGGAGCTCCCCGACAAGGATCCCGTGGACACGCTCCCGGATCGACTCCGTCGACGAGAGGTCGGGCATGCGCGGCAGGCCCTGCTCCGCCCGGATGTCCCCGACGCGGCGGGCGCGCATCCGGACGAAGCGATCCTCCCGCGCCAGCTTGTCGTAGGCGATCGGCCGCTCCATGGCGGCGATTCTACCGCACGGACCGGGTGCCGCCTAGCGCGGACACGCCGGGCCGCCTGCGTCCATCAGCGGTCGCGTCGCGACGGGGTTCGCCGGCGCGGCGTGTCGAGGAGGCTCCCGCGAACGAGGGCCTGCGGCCCGAAGCGGGAGCGGACCTCGTCGGTCACTCGGCCCAGCCGGTCCGTGCGATCCGGCTTGCCCAGCAGGGGAAGCTGCTGCGGCTCGGAGGCACTGGCGAGGCCCGATACGGACAGGCCGATCAGCCGGATGGCCTGGGGCCGGGGGACCTTGGAGAACGCGGCCCAGACCCGCCGGAAGATCTCGCCGCCGTCCGAGGTGGGTGCGTCCTCGGTGCCTCGTCGCGTGATCGTGTGGAAGTCCGCGAACCGGAGCTTGAGCGTGACGGTGCGACCGCGAAGCCCGCCCGCGCGAAGCTCGGCGGCCACTCGATCCGCCTGGGCGAGAAGCGTCGCCCGAAGCCGCCCGACGTCCCGGGTGTCTCGCCCGAACGTCTCCTCCGCGCCGATGGACTTCGGGTCGTGCCACGGCACGACCGGGCGATCGTCGATGCCCTGGACCAGCTCGAAGAGATGCGCGCCGGACGCGCCCAGGCGGGCCTCGAGCCGTTTCCGCCCGAGCCGCGTCAGGTCGCCGATCGCCTGGACGCCCATGGCCGCCAGCTCCCGCTCCGCCGCCGGGCCGACCCCCCAGAGACGCCGGATGGGCAGCCCGTGCAGGAACGTGCCCTCCTCCCCCGGCGCCACCACGACCAGGCCGTCGGGCTTCTCGAGATCGGACGCGATCTTGGCCACGAACTTGTTCGGCGCGACGCCGGCCGACGCGGTGAGCCCCACCTCCGCCAAGATCCGCGCCTTGATCCGCCGCGCGATCTCCACGCCGCCGCCGTGGAGGGCTCGCGAGCCGGTGACGTCCAGGAAGGCCTCGTCGAGCGACAGGGGCTCGACCAGCGGCGTGAAGTCGGCGAGGATCGCCATGATCCGCTCGGACTCCCGCGCGTACTTGTCCATGTCCACGGGGAGGAACGCGGCGGTCGGGCACAGGCGGTAGGCGCGGCCAATGGGCATCGCCGAGTGGACCCCGAACCGGCGTGCCTCGTAGGAGGCAGCGGAGACGACGCCCCGGCCGCGGGGGTCAGCGCCCACCACGACGGGCCGCCCCCGGAGCTCGGGCCGGTCCCGCTGCTCGACGGACGCGTAGAACGCGTCCATGTCGACGTGGAGGATCACGCGCGAGGCTCGCGCCTCGCGTCCCGCCCCCGCGCGGCCGGCGGTCAGTCCGCCGCGGGACGGCGCGCCCGAGGCCCCCGCCACGACGAGGGACGCCTCCCGGACGGCGTCTTCGCGGCCGCCGGCGGCGTTGTCCGGGTCAGGGGCGCGCCTCGGGCTCCACCGGCTGGTCCACCGCGCGCCGAAGCCTCTTGATGTCGGACTCCAGGGCGTGGATGCGATCGAGCATCTGCTCGACCGCCTTGGTCAGGGGATCCGGCAGATCCGCGTGCTCGAGATCGAGGCGCGGCGCGACCTTCCTGCCGTCGCGATATATCACCTTGCCTGGAACGCCGACCACGACGGAGTTCGGCGGGACCTCGGATACCACGACCGAGCCGGCGCCGATGCGGGCACCCTCCCCCACCCGGATCGCGCCGATCACAGCCGCGCCGGTTCCCACGACGACGTCACGCTCGAGGGTGGGGTGGCGCTTCTCGCGCTTGAGGCTGGTGCCCCCGAGCGTCACGCCCTGGTAGAGGGTCACGTCGTCACCGACCTCGGCGGTCTCGCCGATGACCAGGCCCATGCCATGGTCGATGAAGACGCCGGATCCGATGCGCGCGCCAGGGTGGATCTCGATGCCGGTGAGGAACCTCGACACGTGCGAGACGAACCGCGCGGTCACCCACCACCCCGCACCCCAGAGCCGGTGGGCCAGCCGGTGGAAGGCGAGCGCGTGGACGCCCGGGTAACAGAGCACAACCTCGAGCCGGCTCCGCACCGCCGGGTCGCGCTCCATCGCCGCCGTCACGTCTCGACGGATCGTCTCAAGCATGGCTCGTCTCCCGGGGCCCGCCCGTCCGATAGTTCCGGAGGGCGCCCCTGAGCGCGTCCACGACCATCGTGGCGGCATGCCGCCGGTCGTCCGGCAACCCCCCGAGCGCCGACTCGACAGTCTCGGGCGTCAGGTCGCCCATCGTCGCGATGGGCCGGTCGCGCACCAGCTCGGTCGCGATGCTCGAGGCCGCGATCGACGGGCCGCAGCCGTAGGTCTGGAACCGGGCCTCCCGCACGTGCTCACCCTCGATGCGGAGGTAGAAGCGCGCCAGGTCTCCGCAGCTCGGGTCCTCACTCTCTCCCACCGCGTCCGGGTTGCGCATCATCCCGACGTTCCGGGGCGCGCGGAAGTGGTCCAGGAGCGTCTCGCTGTACATCGTACCGTGGAGGGCCCGCGGCGCCCTCGGTCTCCGTCAGGCCGCCCCGGCCGGCGACATGGCCCGGATCTTCCGGATCAGCGGCGGCAGGACGTCGAGGACATAGTCGATGTCCTCGACCGTCGTGCTCGCCCCCAGCGAGGTACGGACGGCGCCGAGCGCCCAGTCGACGGGGACGCCCATGGCCGTGATGACGTATGAGGGCTCGAGGCTCCCCGAGGTGCACGCCGAGCCCGCCGAGGTGCCGATGCCCTTCAGGTCGAGCCCCAGGATGATCGACTCCGCCTCGATCCCGCGGAAGCTCATGTTGAGCGTGCCGGGCAGCCGGCGCGTGGGGTGGCCGTTCAGCCGGACGTCCGCGACGCTCCGCCGCACGCCGTCCCACAACCGGTCGCGCAGACCGGTCACGCGAACGGCCTCCTCGGCCATGCGCTTCGCCCGGAGCTCCACCGCCTTGCCGAAGCCCACGATGCCGGGCACGTGCTCCGTCCCGGCGCGCCGGCGGCGCTCGTGATCACCGCCGTGCTGGACGGACACCATGCGGGTGCCCTTGGCGATGTAGAGCGCGCCGATGCCCTTGGGCCCGTAGATCTTGTGCCCCGACATCGACATGAGGGTCAGGCCGATCTCGCGCGGCGAGATGGGCAGCTTGCCGAAGGTCTGGACCCCGTCCGCGTGGAACGGGATGCTTCCCTCCGCCGCGATGCGCCCGATCTCCTCGATCGGCATCAGCGTGCCGGTCTCGCTGTTCGCCGTCTGGATCGAGATGAGAATGGTGTCCGGACGGAGCGCGCGGCGCACGTCGTCCGGGTCCACCAGCCCCTCGCCGTCGACGGGCAGGTACGTCACGGGATGACCGAGCTTCTCCAGCGCCTGGCAGGTCCGCAGGAGGGCGTGGTGCTCGACCACCGTGGTGATGATGTGGCCGCCCGGCCGCGCCCCCGCCACCCCCTTGACGGCCAAGTTGTCCGACTCCGTGCCGCCGGAGGTGAACACGATCTCCTCCGGCGTCACGCCGAGAAACCGCGCGATGCTCTCGCGCGCGACGTCGATGCCCTCGCGAGCCTCCCGCCCGAAGCCGTGGATGCTCGACGCATTGCCGAAGCGCTCCGAGAAGTACGGCATCATCGCCGCCAGGACCTCGGGATGCACGGGCGTCGAGGCGTTATGGTCGAGATAGACGCGTCGCATGACGTTCCTCACCTCGTGTGGCGGCCGAAACGCGGGCGCGCGTGGCTCCGCGCGTTGACAGCGTGCCGACCGGATGCTAGCGTTGACGCTCGATGAGCGGCCCAAACAGAGGCCAGGTCGCGAGCAAGGATCTGCGCGGCCGCAAGCTCGGGATGCTCCTCTCCACGGACCCGCAGCACCCCAACCTCGAGACCGGCCTCGGGCTCGCCCGGGCGGCCCTGGACCGCGGCGTGGACCTCTACCTCTACATGGTGGACGACGGTGTCCGGAACATCGACGACGAGCGCGTGCTCGAGCTCGGCCGCCGCGGCGCGAAGCTCTTCGTGTGCGCCTACGGTTGCCAGCGGCGGCGCCTGCCCATCACGGACAAGGCGACCTACTGCGGTCTCGTCGTGCTCACGGACCTCATCAACGGCACCGAGCGCTTCGTCGCGCTCAACTAGCCCGACCCGGAAGGCCGCCGCCCGAGAATGACCGGAACCGGGGCCCCCGTCCTCGTGGCGGTGTCCGTCGACCCCGAGACGTCGCACCGCGCGAACGAGGCGATCCGCATCGCGCTCGGCATCCTCGCGGGAGAGAACGCCGTCACGATCGCGCTCCTGGGCGCCGGCGCGAAGGTCCTCGACGCGGACGTCGAGGACTACGTGGACGGGGAGGACCTCCTGAGGCACCTGGGCACGCTCAAGAAGCTCGGCCAAGCGTTCCACGTCGAGCGAAGCACCATGCGGGCGGACGGCGGGTGGAACCCGCTCGGCCTCCCGCTGGTGCCGATCGACCGCGAGAAGCTTGCCGGCCTCCTCACGGAGAGCCGCCGCGTGCTCCTCTTCTAGACGGCCGTGGCGCACATCCTGCACCTCGTCAAGGACCCCGAGAACGCGACCGCGCTCGACGCGATCCGGGCCCAGTCGGCCGATCCGGACGTGCAGCTCTCGATCGTGCTGATGCACGACGCCGTCCGGCTGGCCGAGCCGCTTCCGGGCCACGTCTACCGCCTGCACGACGGCCACCCCGGCCTCCCGGACTCCTCCGGCCCGGCCGTCATTAGCCCGGCCGAGCTCCTCGACCTCGTCTTCGCGGCTGATTCCGTCGTCACCTGGTAGCGCGCCTCCGGCCTCCACGGGCCTCACTGCTTCGCGCGGAACTCCTCGAGCCAGGCCATCTGGATCGCCTCGAGCTTGCCCTCGGTCGACGCCTTCGGGTCGTCGCCGAACCCCGGCAGCTCCGTGACCCAGCGATGAAGATCGGTGAACCGCACCGTCAGAGGATCGACGTCGGGATAGCGCTCCGCGAGCGCGAGCGCGATGTCCTCGGCATCCTGCCACGTGATGTTCATGGTCCCCCGCCCGTCACTCCATGACCTCGACGATCACGTCGCCCTGCACGATCGCCTGACAGCCGAGCCTCGAGTGGAGCGTCAGGCCCGTCGCCGTGTCGAGGCGGTCCTCCTCATCGGGCTCCATGGGCGAGAGGCTCTCCTCGCCCTCCCGGACGACGACGTGACAGGTCGTGCAGGCGCAGTTGCCCCCGCAGTTGTGGTCCATCCGGATCCCGTGGTGGAGCGCGATGTCGAGAAGCGACCCGGCCTTCCCGTGGTCGCCGTACGGGAAGTCCTTGTCGTCGACCTCCACCGTGACATTGGCCGGCCTGAACGTCACCCGGTACCGGGCCATCGTCAGCGGGCCTCTCCCGCCGGCAGGTCGGCCACCCGCCGCTCCCGCAGGCTCTCGCGGAGCGCGGAGTCCATCAGTCGCTCGGCCAGCTGCTGCGTCGCCTGGTTCACGCGGTCCGTCGCCTCCCGGATCAGGCCTGCGTCCTCGCCCTGGCGCGCCCGCCCGAGCGACGCCACGGCCTCGCGGATCATCGTCGCCTCCTCGGCGCCGAGGAACTCCGCCCCCTGCACCAGCGCCTTCTCGGTCGCGCGGAGCACGGTATCGGCCTCGTTCCGGGCGTCGATCAGCCCGCGCGCCCGGACGTCAGCCTCCGCGTGCTCCAGCGACTCGTCGATCATGCGCTCGACCTCGGCGTCGCTGAGCCCGTAGGTCGGCCGGACTTCGACCGAGGCCTGCGTCCCGCTCCGGATCTCCTTCGCCGTCACGCTCAAGATGCCGTTCGCGTCGATCAGGAAGGTCACCTCGATGCGCGGCAGGCCCGCCGGCATCGGCGGGATGCCCCGGAGATCGAACCGCGCGAGGCTGCGATTGTCCTTCGCCAGGTCGCGCTCTCCTTGGACCACGTGCATGTCCACCACCGACTGCCCGTCTACCGACGTCGTGAACCCCTCGTCGGCGGACGTCGGGATCGTGGTGTTCCGGGGGATCAGCACGCTCACGGCGCCGCCCAACGTCTCGATCCCGAGCGAGAGCGGCGTGACGTCGAGGAGAAGCATGTGCGTCGTCCCGCCCGCCAGGATGTCCGCCTGGACGGCGGCCCCGAGGGCCACGACCTCGTCGGGGTTCAGCTCGGAGTGCGGCATCCGGCCGAACAGCTCCTGCACCCGCCGCCGCACGAGGGGAGTCCGCGTCGCCCCGCCCACGAGCACGACCTCGTCGATCGCCTCGAGCGACAGGCCCGAATCGGCGATGGCCATCCGGCACGGCCCCAGCGTCCGCTCGACGATGGGGCCGATCACCGACTCCAGCTCCGCGCGCGTCAGCTCCCGGCGATACGTCAGATCGTGCTGCGGGAGCGGCAGGGTGAAGACCGTCCGATCCTCGCTGGACAGGAGGATCCGGGCGGCCTCGACGCCGAGGCGGATCTCCTGGAGCGTGTCGGCCTCGCCCGCGACGTCGACGCCGTGACGGGTCCGCAGCTCGTCCACGACCACGTCGACCAGCGCCCGGTCGAGGTCGTCCCCGCCTAGGTGCGTATCGCCGTTGGTGGCGAGCACCTCGAAGATGCCGTCCTTGACCTTCAGGATCGAGACGTCGAACGTCCCGCCCCCGAGATCGTAGACGGCGATCACGCCTTCCTTCCGCCGCTGGAGCCCGTACGCGAGGCAGGCGGCCGTCGGCTCGTTGACGATCCTGAGCACGTCCAGGCCGGCGATGCGGCCCGCGTCCTTCGTCGCCTGACGCTGGGCGTCGTTGAAGTAGGCGGGAACAGTGATCACCGCCTTCTCCACCGGGCGACCCAAGTGCTTCTCCGCCCGGGCCCGGAGCTCGCGCAGGATCAGCGCCGAGACCTCGGGCGGCGTCAGCTCGCGGTCCCCGATCCGGATGCGGACGATCTCCTGGCTCGGCGTCACGTGGAAGGGGAAGTACCGCAGCTCCTCGCGGACATCCTCGAAGCCCTTTCCCATGAAGCGCTTCACGGAATAGACCGCTCGCTCGGCGTGACGCACGAGCATCCGGCGCGCCGCGTCCCCGACGACCGAGCCCGCGGGCCCGAAGGCGACGACCGAGGGCACGAGGCCCCGGCCATCCGCATCCCGGATCACCTGGGGGCCGCCGCGATCCATGTAGGCGACCAGACTGTTCGTGGTCCCGAGGTCGATCCCGACCACGAGCTCCTTCGCTCCGGCCGGGCCGTTCGCGGAGCCCGACGCACCGGGCCGCGCTCCCGGGACCACCCCGATCGTCAGATCCGTCATCGGTCCGCCTGTCCTCCGTCACTTGGGACGGTGAGCGCGGCGCCCAGATCGCGGAGGACCGTCCTCAGGTACGCGCGAGTCGCGAGAATGTCACGCATCCGGCCGAGCATTCGACGGCGCGTCGCGTCGTCGCCCGCATCCCACTCCGGGAAGCACGCCGTCAACTCGCTCTCGGCGCCGGCCCGTCGGGCTTCCAGCCCCGTCCGGGCGTCTTGCAGGCGAGCGCGGAGCACGGGCGCCTCGTCGGCGTCGGCGGTCTGGAGCTCCATCCGCGCTTCCTGCAGCTCCATGATCTCCTCGAAGAGGTCGGCGGGCGGCTTCGCCTGCCCCGCGGTGCCCAGCGCCATGCCCTCGAGCTCCAGGAGGTACTCCACCCGGAGCACCGGATCGCGGAGCGCCCGATAGGCGGCGTTCACCGCCGCGGAAGCTTCCAGGCTGATGGCCTGCTCCTCCGGCGACCGCAGCCGGAAGTAGTCCGGGTGAAGGCGCCGGTTGAGGGCGTGGAAGCGCCGCTCGAGGTCGGCCCGGTCGAGACCCAACCGGCGCTCGAGCCCGAGCACGGCCCAGTGGTCGCTCCCCGCCGCCAAGGGCTGGAGCCGGTCGCACTCGGGACAGACCTGTCCCGCGGGCGCTACTGCGCCGCAGCTCCAGCACTTGGATCCGTTTCGCTCGTCCGTTCTCACCATCAACTGATCCCCAAACACCAACCGGGCCTCGGAGGAGGCCCGGTCAGATCGCTGTCCCGCTCCACCTCGCGCCAGGCCGGGATGCCGCTCGCCCCGCCCCCGTCGTCAGAGACTCAGGCCGTGAAGGACGTGCCGCAGCCGCAGCTCGACTTCGCGTTGGGATTGACGAAGGTGAAGCCCCCGGTCAGGCCCTGCTTCACGTAGTCCAGCGTCGTCCCGTTCAGGTAGAGGTAGCTCTTGACGTCCACGACCACCTTCAC
>DATBGA010000130.1:0-21903 GCA_036558225.1 Candidatus Methylomirabilota bacterium
TGGAACGAGAGGAGGACGTTCCAGCCCAGCGGAACGACCCGGTAGAGGAGGAAGATCAGGAGGGACGGGGCGAGAACCGCCGCGATTAGGAGGACGCGGCCCCGCGCGGGGCCGCGTCCCCGCCGCCGCGGCCGCGCGGCGGCCGGAGAGCCCGTCCCCATCTCCGGCCGCCGCCGTCCGCGACCCCCCAGGCTCGCTACCGGAGGATGCGGTTCACCTTCCGCTCGGCCTCCGCCAGCGCGTCGGCCGCCTTCTTCCGCCCGAGGAGCGCCGCCTGGATCTCGCCGTAGAACGCTTCCTTGATCTCGGCGTCCTTGGCCTGGGGCCAGGTGGCGACCAGATGGTCCAGGTTCTCGACCTGGGTCTGGAGCACCTCGGCGGCCAGCGGGTCCTCCTTGCGGAAGTGCTCCAGGATCTTCTGGTCCGTCCGGGTCCCGGTGAGGTTCTTCAGCGTAACGCCGAAGGTGTACGCCCACTTCTCGTTCGTGATCAGCTTGACGAAGTCCCACGCGAGATCCGGGTACTTCGACGACTTCGAGATGCCGAACCCGTGGGAGTTGGGCGTGGCGTAGCCGCCCGGCATCTGCGCCACGCCCAGTGTGTCGGGGCTCACCCACTTGCCGCCGCCGCGGACGTAGAAGAAGGCGGGGGCGTGCGCGTGGTGCATGCCGACCGTCCCCGAGGCGAAGGCGCCGTTGTTCTCCACCCAGCGGCCCGTCCAGCTCACCTTGTTGATGGCGCCCTCCTCCGTGGCGCGCGCCAGCGTCTCAAGCGTCTTGACGGCCTGGGGCGTGTTGAAGGCCGCCTTCTTCCCATCCGGCGTCAGGAGCTCGACCCCGTTCATCGCGAACAGCGGCCAGTAGAGCCAGTCGAAGTTGAGCGTCACGAAGCCCGACTTCTCGCCCTTGCTCATCTTCCGCGCGTAGTCGATCAGCTCGTCGAACGACTGGGGCGGCCGCGTGAGCCCAGCCTCCTTGAAGAGCGTCTTGTTGTAGAAGAGGAGCGTCTTGCTGACGTAGAAGGGCACCATGTACTGCTTGCCCTGGTAGACCCAGGTGCCCAGGAACTTCGGGTTGTAGTAGTCGCGGAGCTGGGGCTCCCTGGCGAGGTACGGCGTCAGGTCCACCAGCCCGCCGTTGGCCGCGTACTCGAGCCAGAGCCCGCCCTGGACGTCGATCACGTCGGGAGCGGTGCCGCCGACGACCTGCGTCTGGTAGAAGGTTCCCCACTCGGTCCCCTTCTTGTCCAGCCACTCCACCTGGACGTCGGGGTGGATCTGCTTGAAATCGGCGATCCAGCCGTCGATCTTGTCCTTGTAGACGGGGATGTTCCAGGTGAGCACGCTGATCTTCTTCTGGGCCTCGGCCGGCCCGGCCGCTCCCGCGAGGACCAGGAGCGCGGTGAGCGCGGCGACGGTCGCGGGCAGGAGCCCTCGGTGTCCGGTCATCCGTGGCATGGCGATCCTCCCTGGCTCGACATTGAATTCACGGTGGAACGACGGTCAGAGGCGGAGCGCGATCTCCCGTCCCTCCCGGAGCGACCGCTCGGCCTCGAGGCAGACGACGATCCGCTTCCGTGCCTCCTCGCCCGACACCAGCGGCCGGCGGTCGCGGAAGGCGGCGACGGTCTGCCGGATCTCCTCCTCCAGCTCGAACAGCTCGCCCGACGCTCCCAGGGCGAGCGCCTCGGGCGCCGCCTGGCCCCGGCGCTTCACGCGGAGGTCGAAGGCCGGCTCGCGCGTGCGGTCCATCGCGCCCGACCACCAGGCCCGCGCCGACCCCTCGGTGCCCACGACCTCCACCACCTGGTGGTGCTCGAAGCCGGCGAGGGTCTGGGTCACGACGGCGTAGGCCCCGCGGGGGAAGCGGACGAGCGCGGAGAAGTCGTCGGCCATGCGCGCCGCCGGCCCCGGGCGCGGCCGGCCGTTCCCGACCGCCAGCACGGACGTGGGATCCCCCAGCTCCTCGAAGTACCACAGGACCAGGTCGAAGAAGTGGACCGGCTCCTCCAGGATCCAGGAGCCGACGCGGGCCGGGTCGTAGCGCCACTCTCCCGAGCCGGGGCGATATGGAAACCGGAAGAGGCTGACGAGCGTGTAGAGAGGACGGCCGAGCTCGCCGGCGGCCAGCAGGCGCCGGATGGCTCCCCACTGTGTCGAGAGGCGGAACTCGTGGCCGATCGACAGCACGCGGCCGCTCTGACGCGCGGCGTCGAGCAGACGGTCGCAGCCCTCGACGGTGGGGGCCATAGGCTTCTCGAGGAGGACGTCCTTGCCAGAGGCGAGCGCAGCCGTCGCCACCTCGACGTGGCGGTCGTTCGGCACGACCACGTCGACCGCATCGACGTCGGAGCGGTCGAGGAACGCGCGATAGTCGAGGACGACGGGCACGTCCGGGTGTTCGCGCCGCGCGGCCGCGGCGCTCGCCTCGCCGCCGCATGCGATCCCGACCAGCGACGCCTCGGGCGTCTGACGGATACCCGCCGCGTGATGTCGGCCCCAGGCACCGTAGCCGACCAGCGCGAACCGCAGGCGGGCGTCCGGCGACCGCGCCGGAACAGGGTCGGTGCGCGCCGAGGTCGACATGCTGTCACGCCTGCGGACGTGTCAAGATTCCGGGAGCGCGGCCTTCCTCGGAGTCCGAGATGGCGGGACTCTAGCCCTGGCCGGGTCGGGGCGTCAAGGGCAGGGACGCGGGAGCGGGCCGCGGGAGCGGATGGCGCGGCACCGCCTGGCCCTCGTCCCGGGTGTAGAGTGATCACGTCCACGTCGTCGCGAAGGGAGCCCGCCATGCGAGTCGGGTTCGCGCTCGGGAACATCGGTCCCATCGGCAGCCCCGAGAATCTGGTGAAGATCGCGCGGCGCGCCGAGGCGCTGGCCTACGACAGCCTCTGGACCGTGGATAGACGCCCTGCGGCGACTCCGTCGCGGGGTCGGGCGGGACGTACGCGGTCGGCGGCAGGCTGTCCGGGCGGCTCGCGTACTCCCGCAGGCCCAGACAATCGCTCGGCGCGACGCTCGCCCGGTAGACCGAGTGCGGCTGGAGGCACAGCTGGATGGACGTCTCCGGCTCGCCCGCGTGGCCGATGGCCGCACAAGGGGCCTCGCCGGCTTCCACCCGATCGGGGTTGCAGCCACCACCGCTCTGAGTGACCATGGCCTAGCGTCGCCCGCAGGGCGAAGCACCGCCGCGCCCGCAGGGTGCGGCACCGCCTTCCCACCGGAACGCACGCGGAGAGGGAGTCTCGATGACCGATCGTCGTGGCCGTTCCGTCCGGGATGTCGTCATCGTCGGCGGCGGGATTAGCGGGACGGCCGCCGCCTACGAGCTGGCCCGGGCCGGCGCGTCCGTCACCCTCCTCGAAAAGGGCGACCTCGCCAGCATGGCGTCAGGCTGGACGCTCGCCGGGGTCCGGCAGTCTGGCCGCGATCCCGCGGAGCTGCCCCTCGCGATCGCCGCCGTGCAGCGCTGGAGGAGGCTGGCCGACGAGCTCGGTGCCGAAGTCGAGTACCGTCAGGAGGGGAACCTCCGGCTCGCGCGGACGCCCGAGGAGATCTCGGTCATCGCCGAGCTGGTCCGCACCCAGCAGGCGCTCGGGCTCGACCTGAGCCTCCTCCCGGACACGGCCGCCGTTCGCGGAGTCGCGCCGGCCCTGTCCGACACCGTGCTGGCAGCCTCCTACTGCCCGAGCGACGGTCACGCGAACCCGAACCTCGCCGTCCGGGCGTTCGCCGCGGCGGCCGAGCGACACGGAGCCGAGATCCGCACCGGGATCGAGGTCCAGGCTATCCAGGCGACCGGCGGGCGCGTGGATGGCGTCGCGACGACGGCGGGCCGGGTGGCCGCCGATGCCGTCGTCGTGGCGGCCGGGATCCATTCGGCAGCGCTCTGCGAGCCGCTCGGGCTCGACCTGCCGCTGGCCGTGTGGCACGCGACGATCGTGCAGACGATCCCGCTCCCGCCCCTCATCCGGCAGGTCCTGGGCGTGGCGAACGCCGACTTCGCCGGACGCCAGGAGGCTTCGGGACGGTTCCGGATGAGCGGCGACGGGACGCCGTGGCGGTGGCCGGACGGAACGCCGACGCGGTCGATCCACGCCGATCTGATCCAACCATCGGCGGCGAGCGTCGCCGCGGCAATCACCCGCGGCGCCGCGGTTCTGCCGGCGCTCGAGCGCGCCGCGGTCGCCCGCGTCTGGGGTGGCCTCATCGACATGACGCCCGACGGTCTGCCAATCCTCGAGCGCGTCCCCGAGGTGGACGGACTGGTCATTGCTGCCGGCTTCTCGGGCCACGGGTTCTGCCTGGGGCCCGTCACCGGCCAAATCGTCCGCGAGCTCGTGACAACGGGGCAGGCCTCGCTGCCGCTCGAGCCCTTCCGGCTGAATCGCTTCGCCGGCGCGAAGTCCGTCGCGGCGACCACGTTGCATGGCTGAGATGCTGCACTTCAGAGGAGGAGCGCCATGAGACATCGACTGGCACTTGGCATCGCCCTAGTCACCGTCGCGCTGCTCACCGGGTCCGCACCCGCGTGGGCGGCGGGCGTCCTGCGCATCGGGCAGAACGCGTCCGACGTCGGGAGCCTCGACCCCCACTTCGCGACCACCACGCAGGACCGCAGCCTCGTCGACATGGTCTTCAACGGGCTCGTCCGCTACAAGCCGGGCGACGGGTCGGTCTTCGAGCCTGACCTGGCCCAGGGCATCCCCACGCCGCAATCCACGGGCGGCAAGCAGGTCTGGACGTTCCAGCTCCGGAAGGGCGTGATGTGCCACCCGACGGACGGGGTGCCCTCCTACGAGCTGACCAGCGAGGACGTAGTCTACTCGCTCCAGAAGTCGGCGGACAAGAACCGCTCCGCGTACGCGGCCGACTACACGGGCATGACCGTCGAGGCGCCCGACGCCTCCACGGTCCGGATCACCCTCGACAAGGCGCTCTCGCCCGTCCTGTTCCTTCCCAAGGTGGCGAACTACTCGGGCGGGTTCATCGTGTGCAAGCGGGCGGCCGAGAAGCTCGGGGCCACCGGGCTCAAGACGCACCCGGTCGGCACCGGCCCCTTCCTGTTCAAGGCCTACGTGCCCCAGGAGCGGGTCCAGCTGGTCGCCAATCCCGCGTACTTCCGGGGCAAGCCGCAACTGGACGGCGTCGACTTCCGGTACATGCCCGACCTGTCGAGCCGTGAGCTGGCCCTCCGCAGCGGCCAGCTCGACGTCGTCAACGGCGTGCCCGACAAGGCCTGGGTCGAGAAGATGAAGGGAGTCTCGGGCCTGAGGGTGGACGTCTTCGGGGTCGGCGAGGTCGCCGTCCTGTACTTCCGGACCACCGCGTCGCCGCTGGACAAGCCGGAAGTGCGGAAGGCGATCGCCTACGCCCTGGACCGCGACGAGTTCCTCGCGCTGGTGGGCCGGGGCATCGCCGAGAACGTGTACTCGCCGGTCCCCGTGCGGTTCCTGGCCGGCGGCCTCACCAAGGAGGAGGTCGCCGCGAAGGGGCTCGACTACGCGACCGATCGCGAGAAGGCGAAGAAGCTCCTGGCGCAGGCTGGCTTCCCGAACGGCTTCGCGCTGGAGATGGTCACCTCCGAGATGACGGGCTACCGCATCCTTTACGAGTCGATGCAGGCTCAGCTCGCCAAGGTTGGGGTCACGATCAACCTCAAGGTCGTCGATCACTCGACCATGCACAGCCTCATCCGGAAGGACGCCAACCCGATGGTGATCTACATCGCCTGGCGCCCGAACGCGGACGTCTATCTGACCCAGTTCTTCCACTCGGACTCGATCGTCGTCACCGGCAAGAAGCCGAACACCAACTTCTCCCACTACGACAAGATCGACGGGCTGATCGAGCAGGCGCGAACCGAAACGGATGCGGCAAAGCAGGTCGCCCTGTGGAAGGACGCGCAGGTCAAGATCCTGGAGGACATGGTCGCCTATCCGATCCAGTACCAGAACCAGGTGTACGCGCGGTCGGCCGCGGTCGACTACGGGCACGACCTGGTGTCGGTCCTGGCGCTCTACCCCGGCATCACGGAGAAGACCCGTCTCGTGAAGTAGCCGTCAGTCATCCCGGGCGGGCGCCAGCCGCGCCCGCCCGGGGCCGGCGCGGCTCCGCCGACCCATGCCCAAGTACATCGCGCAGCGACTCGTCCTCTCGGTGCCGGTGTTCCTGGCCGTCGTCACCATCGTCTTCCTCGTCGTCCGGGTCATCCCGGGAGACCCGGCGACCGCCGCGCTCGGCGACTACGCGTCCAAGGAGGCGGTGGACGCCCTGCGGGAACGGATGGGGCTCAACGCCTCCCTGCCCGTCCAGTACGGGCGCTTCCTCCAAGACCTCGTCCGGGGCGACCTCGGCGCGTCGATGATCACCGGCGCCTCGATCCGGGACCAGATCGCGCACGCCCTGCCCTACACCGTCGAGCTGACGGCGGTCTCGATCCTGATCGGATGCGCCCTGGGCGTGCCCGTCGGCGTCTACACGGCGGTCCGGCGCAACCGCCTGGGCGACTACGTCGGGCGTGTCCTGTCCCTGACCGGCCTGTCCGTGCCCGCCTTCTACTTCGGTATCCTGCTGATCCTGCTCCTGGCCATCTGGCTCCAGTGGCTCCCCGCCGTGGGCGGCGGCGCGAGCGACGACGCCGTCGACCGCTCCCGCTACCTCGTGCTGCCGGCGCTGACGCTGGGCCTCATCATGACGGCGTCCGTGGCGCGGCTCGCGCGCTCGGCGATGCTCAACGTCCTCGCCCAGGACTACGTGCGGACGGCCCGAGCCAAGGGGCTGCGCGAGCGCGCCGTCCGACTGCGCCACGCCCTTCGCTCGGCCCTGGTGCCCATCGTGTCCGTGACCGGGATCTGGGCCGTGAGCCTGATCGGCGACTCTGTCACGGTCGAGGTCGTGTTCGCGCGCCCGGGCCTCGGCAAGATGATGGTGGGCGCCATCCTGCAGCGGGACTACACGGCGCTCCAGTCGGTCATGGTCGTCTACACGGGCTTCGTCGTCGCGATCAACCTGGCCACCGATCTGGTGTACGGATGGGTCGACCCGCGGATCCGGCACTGACCGCGGCTCCCGGCGGGGGACGGGCCGGCGAGCTTCGCCGGCTGTGGCGCACCTTCAGCCGGAACCGCGTGGCCGTGCTCGGCCTGGCCCTGGTGGCCCTCGTCGCGGCGGCGTCGGTGGGCGCGCCGATCTTCACCTCGCGGAGCCCCTACGAGCAGCGCGCGCAGGAGCGTCTCCAGCCGCCCGACCACAGCCATCTGCTCGGGCGAGACACCTTCGGCCGGGACGTCCTTGCCCGGATCCTGTTCGCAGGCCGCGTGTCCCTCGCCGTGGGCCTCTGCTCGGTGGTGCTGGGCGGCGCGATCGGGTGCGCCATGGGCCTCGTCGCGGGCTACGTGGGCGGGCACGTCGAGAACGCCATCATGCGGGTCGTCGACGTCCTGATGGCCTTTCCGAGCCTGCTCCTCGGATTGACCGTACTGGCCGTGCTCGGGTCGGGTCTGGGCAAGATGATCCTGGCGATCGGGCTGGTGCTGGCGCCGGCCTTTGCCCGCGTCATGCACGGGGCGGCCCTCGCCCTGCAGCGGCGGGAGTTCGTCGAAGCGGCGCGCTCCGCCGGCGCCACGACCCCCCGCATCCTCGGAATCCACATCCTGCCCAACGTCCTCGGCGAGGTCGTGGTCCTGGCCAGCCTCTGGACCGCGTCGGCGATCCGGGTGGAGGCGAACCTCTCCTTCATCGGCCTGGGGGTGTCGCCGCCGACGCCCACCTGGGGGAACATGATCCGGGATGGCACGCCCCACCTGCTCAACGCGCCGTGGCTGTCGGTGTTCCCGGGGCTGGCGATCCTCGTGACGGTGCTGGCGTTCAACCTGCTGGGCGACGGGCTGCGGGACGTGTTCGACCCGCGGCTCCGCGAATAGCCGAGGGAGCCGTCGTGTCCGCGAGCGGCGAGCTCGTCGCGTTCGTCCGAGGGCTGGACGCCCGGCACCTCCCCGATCCGGTGCTCCGCCAGGCGGTCCGCGCCGTCCTCGACCTGATCGGGGTCGCGATCGCGGGTGCCGAGACGCCCATGGGCCGGATCGGCGCTCGGTTCGCGCGGGCGCACCACGCGGCCGGCCCGGCGACCGTCGTCGGTGCCCCCGGGGGTCTGACCGCGGTCGGTGCGACCTGGGCCAACGCGATCTCGGCCAGCGCACTCGATCTCGACGACGGCCATCGCCTGGCGATGGGCCATCCCGGCGCCTCGGTCATCCCGGCGGCGCTCGCGACGGCGGAAGCCGCCGGCGCATCGGGGCGCGAGCTCCTGGGAGCGATCGTCGCCGGCTACGAGGTCGCCGTGCGGGCGAGCGCGGCGCGCGTGGCGGCCTACAAGGAGCGGCAGTACTCGACGGGAATCTGGGGCGGGCTCGGCGCGGCGGCCGCGACCGGGCGGCTCCTGGGGCTCGACGCGCCCGCCCTCCAGTCCGCGCTCGGCACCGCCGCCTCGCACGGGCCGTTCCCGCCCGCGGGGCCCATGGCGAACTACAGCATGACGAAGGAGGTCATCGGGTGGGCGTCGATGACCGGGTGTGCGGCCGCCTTCCTCGCGCAGGACGGGTTCGTCGGCCCGGAGGACGTGTTCGACTACTCGGGGCGCTGGGACACGGGCGAGCTCCTCGAGGGACTCGGGGATCCTGCACGGTCCGCCATCCTCGGCATCTACTTCAAGCCGCACGCGGTGTGCCGCTGGGCGCACCCCGCCATCGACGCCATGCTCGAGCTGACCGCCCGGCACGCGATCCAGCCGGCGGAGATCGAGTCCATCTTGGTGGACGGCTTCTACGAGATGACGCGGCTGCTCGACTACGCGCCGCGGACCGTCGTGGGCGCCCAGTTCAGCCTTCCCTTCGCCCTAGCCGTGGCCGGCCGCGACCGGGCCGTGGGCCTGGCGCAGGTCACCGAAGCGGCGCTGACGGATCCGGAGCTGCTGGCGCTGGCGCGACGGGTCGAGGTGCGGGTGGATCCGGATCTGGCGCGGGCGTTCCCGGCGAAGACGTCCGCCCGGGTCACCCTGCGCACGGCGCGCGGCACGTACGCCTGCGCCGTCGAGTTTCCGAAGGGCAACCCCGAGAATCCCCTGACCGACGCGGAGCTTTCGGACAAGTTCCGCAACGTGGCGGGCCCCGTGATCGGCGACGTGGCCGCCCGGGCGCTGGCCGACCGGATCCAGGACCTGACGACCGCGCCCGCGGTCACGGCGGTGACGAGCCATCTCGCCTGCGGGCCGCTCGAGGAGGCACATCGTCATGGCTGACACGGCCGATGTGGTGGTGATCGGAGGCGGCGTCAACGGCGTGAGCATCGCTCACGCTCTGGCCGCCCGGGGCGTCCGGCGGGTGGTCCTCTGCGAGAAGCAGGCGCTCGCGAGCGGCGCCTCGGGCCGCTCGAGCGCGCTGGTGCGGATCCACTACACCAACGAATGGGACGCCCGGCTCGCCTGGGCCAGCTTCCCGGTGTTCCGGGACTGGTCGGAGATCATGGCGGGGCCCCCCGTCTTCCGCCGGACGGGATTCCTGACGGTCGTGGCGCCTCGCTATGCCGAGCACCTCAGGCGGAACGTGGACGCCCTCCGTGCGTTCGGCGTCCCCACCGAGGCGCTGGGGCCCGACGACGTCCGGCGGCTCCAGCCGTTCATGAACGTGGCGGACGTCGGCGCCGCCGCGTACGAGCCGGAGAGCGGCTACTCGAGCCCGGCGGATACCGTGGAGGGCTACCGGCGGCACGCCGAGGCGCTCGGCGCCCAGGTCCGGCAGTGGACCCGGGTCACCCGCATCCTGGCGAGCGACGGTCGCGTGCGCGGCGTGGAGACGGCGGGCGGCCGCATCGACACGCCGGTGGTCGTGGTCGCGGCGGGCGCCTGGTCGACCCGGCTCTGCCGCGAGGTGGGCGTGACCCTGCCCGCACGCCCGAAGACCATCGACACGGTCCTGGTGACGCGCCCGCCGGAACTCGCGGCGCCGCACATGACGGTCATCGACAACGTGCAGGGCACGTATCTTCGGCCCGAGAGCGACGTCCTGACGATCGTCGGAGTGCCCAGCGTGGAGTGGGACGTCGATCCGGACTCGGTGGCGCCGGGTCTCCCCCCGGGGGCCGAGGAGGTCGGGGCGCGGCTCCTCACGCACCGGATCCCCGCCATGGAGCGCGCCACCCTGGCGCGGGGCTTCCGGGCCTTCGACGGCTACAGTGACGACGGGCACGCGATCCTCGACCGGGTGGAGAGCCTGGCGGGGCTCTACCTGGCGACGGCCTTCAGCGGGATGGGATTCAAGATCGCGCCCGCGGTCGGGATCTGCATGGCGGAGCTGATCCTCGACGGGGAGGCGAAGACCGTCGACATCGGGCCATTCGGGCTGCGACGCTTCGCGGAAGGCCGGCCGCTCGATGGACCGTGGCCGTACGCGAAGAAGGGCCACGAGGCGCCGGCCACCAGGTCTCCGGACCTCCCCGCTCCCTGAGGTCCGGGCCCGATCGGTCGGAGGGATGCCGCCGGGCCCGTGGCGACAGCGTCGAGTGATCCGGCGATCTCGCGCCTCGACGAGCACGACGTGCGGGGCGCCCTGGCGCATCTCGTCGCGCCCGGCTAGTCGTCCCCCGGCTTCGTGGGAAGCCGGGCGCGCTCGCGAGCCTCGACCGGCGCGGGGTCGAACGCCGCAGGCGCCGGCGTGTAGGGGATCTTCACCCCCTCGGCGAGGACCGCGGCGGCGCCGCCGGCCGCCTCGAGGCGGCGGCGCTGGTCGGCCCGGGCGCGCCGGTCCACGGCATCGGGATCGCAAATGGCCCGGAGCTCCCGCTCGCACGCCGCGCGGAGGTCGGCATGCGCCGGGTCAGTCCCGAGGTCCCGGGTCTCCTCGGGATCGACGTCGAGATCGAAGAGCTGGCAGGGATAGCCCACGTAGTGGACATACTTGTAGCGAGCGGTCCGGACCATGAGGATCCCGCTCGGGGAGAAGATCGCGTGGTACTCGCTGAACGCGGTCCGCGGCCGGGCCTCCCCGCGGGCGAGCGTCCAGAGCGAGCGGCCCGGCAGGTCCCGGTCTTCGGCCACGGGGCGGGCCCCGACGGCCTCCAGGATCGAGGGGAAGACGTCGACGAGCATCGCGTTCGTCCCCGCGACCTTGCCCGCGGGCACATCGGGGCCGGCCACGATGAGAGGCACCGCGACCGCGCTCTCGTACATGGCGCTCTTCCACCAGAGCCCGTGCTCGCCGAGCATCTCCCCGTGGTCGGTGGAGTAGATGACGCGCGTGCTCTCCTCGAGGCCCGCCGCCCGCAGGCCCTCGAGCACCCGGCCGACCTGCTCGTCCATGAACGACACGAGCCCGTAGTAGGCCCGCATGGCGTTCCGGACGGTCGCCTCGTCGAACGGAGCGTCGAGCGCCTCCTGACGGCGCTTGAGCTCGAGCACGGGGTGCCGCGACCAGCGCTCGGGCGCGTGCTGGACCGGGAGCGTCAGGGCGTCGGGATCGTACAGGTTCCAGTAGCGGTCCGGAACGACGAGCGGAAAGTGCGGCGAGACGAACCCCACGAACAGGCACCACGGCTTGCGCTCGGCGGGCGCCTCCTCGCGGAGCCACTGCACGGCCCCGCCGGCGATGGCGCGATCGTAGCGGATGTACTCGCTCTCCCCTGCCCGCGCCTCGAGGACCTGGGTCCGGCTCTGAGGCCGCTGGGGCATGTCGCCCCGGAGGAGCCCGTAGAGATCGCCCACTCCCTCGAGCACGTGCATGGGGACCCGCTGGTCGGGAAAGCCCGACGGGTCGTCCACCTTCCGGTAGTGGAGCTTTCCGATGGTGGTCACTCGATGCCCCTGGGCGACGAGGCGGTGCCCCCAGCTCCTCGCCTCCGTCCCCACGTACGGGGTCGCGTTGTCCCACGAGTCGACGGCATGGGCCCAGCGTCCGGTCGCCAGGCTCGCGCGGGAGGGCACGCAGATCGGCGTCTGGCAGTACGCGCTGGCAAAGCGCGTCCCGCGGGCGGCCAGGGCGTCGAGCGCCGGGGTCCGGGCGACCGCGTTGCCGTAGCAGCCGAGCACGCGCCGGCTGTGCTGGTCCGAGAAGATGAAGAGCACGTTGGTCGGTCGCATCGGGTCGGTGTCCTCCTTCAGGGAGCGATCCAGGCGCCGTCACGCGCCGCGGACTCGAAAGCCGATTCGATCAGACGGACCGAGAGGCACGCCTCGGCGAACGAGCAGGTCGGCCCGCCCAGCCCCTCGACGGCATCCAGGAAATCCCGGGTCGCGGCGCCGATGGCCGGATCGGCGGCGAGGGTCTCGACCACCTCACCCCGGGAAGCGACGCGCGTGAGCGCCCAGCCGAGCGGCTGGCCCAGCGGGCGGCGCAGCTCCAGGAGCCCGCGCTCGCCGTGGAGCCGCAGCTCGTCCCACGTGGGGAGCCCCGCGGTCAGGCAGGTGGCTCTCCAGTCGAGCCCGTCGGCATCGGCGACGATGTAGCGCCCGCGGTCTGCGCAACCGGGCGGACCGGCGCGGAGCCGGGCCCGCAATCGCCGCGGCCGCAGTCCAGTCAACCACGGCACCAGGTCCGCCATGTGGACCACCCGGCCGACGAAGGGGCCACCCCCGCCGAGCGCCCTCGCCGCCGGTAGGCATTGAGGCTCAGCAAGTGCCTCACGCGAGCAATCCAGTCGTGGGCGAAGATCCCCTCCCGCTCGTCGAGGATGCCGCGGCTCAGCCGCTCGGTCGGCGCGGGCCCGAGTGCCCGCAGGACCCGCTCCCGACCGACCGACTGATCCCAACGCGTCAGCAGGAACGCTGGGTAGTCGACGTCGTGGTGGAAGTGGTGATGCGTGAAGAACAGTTGATCGATCTGAGTCGGGAAGAGCCCCGCCTTGACCAGCTTGTGCGTCGCGGCCAGGCCGCAGTCGAACATGAGGCGCTCGGCCCCGAGCTCGACGACATGCGCCGAGTCGTAACGATCCGGCGTCGGGGGTCGGGGTCCCCGCCCCCAAGATGTAGAGCCTCATCGAGATCTCGGCCCGGACGCTTCCGGGTGCAATGGTCCAGACGTGTGAACGACTCGTATCATCGCGGTAGGTCGGGCGTCAAGGGCGCTCCTCGGCTTGACACTCCGCGTGTCCGCGTAGTATTCGGGGCTGGGCCGGGCCGACGGGACCCGGGTATCCCGGGGGAGCGCAGATGCCGCTCATGTCGACGGAAGTCGAGACGGCGGGCTGGGCCGAGGCGATCGAGACCTGCTTCGAGCGCGGCTGGACCGACGGCCTGCCGGTGGTCCCGGCGACGGCGGCGCGCGTCGCTCAGTTCCTCGCGGCTTCGGGGCGGGGGCCGGACGAGGTGCTCTTCCGTGAAGCGACGCGGCGCCGCACGGTGACCGTCGAGAAGGTCGCCGTCAACGCCGTCCTCGCCGGTTGTCGCGCCGAGTACATGCCCGTCATCCTGGCCGCGCTCGAGGCGATGGCCGACCCCGCGTACAACCTCCACGGGGCGATCACAAGCACGGGCGGGTCGGCGCCGCTCGTGGTGGTCAACGGCCCAGTCACGCGCGCCCTGGGGATCAACGCCGGCGTGAACCTCTTCGGGCCCGGCTGGCGAGCGAACGCGACGATCGGGCGGGCGCTCCGGCTCGTCATCCTGAACTGCCTCGGCGCCCAGCCCGGGGTCCTCGACCGGTCGACCCAGGGCCACCCCGGAAAGTACACCTTCTGCGTCGCCGAGCTCGAGGCTGAGAGCCCGTGGGAACCGCTCCACGTCGAGCGGGGCATCCCGCGAGACCGGAGCGCAGTGACCGTGTTCGCTGCCGAGGGGCCCCACAACGTGCTGACGCACTACGGCCACGATGCGGAAGCGATCTTGGTCACGCTGGCCGACGCGATGGCCGGGCTCGGCAGCTTCAGCCCCGGGCAGTCGTTCCTGGTGCTGGCGCCCGAGCACGTCCGGATCCTCGCGCGCGACGGCTGGACGAAGCCGACGCTCCGCGACGCCCTGTACGCGCGCGCGCGCCGGTCGCTGGCCGAGCTGAAGCGCGCCGGGAAGGTCCCGGGGCCGATCGCCCCCGGCGACGACGCGCGGTTCGTCCACCGCGGCGAGGGCCCCGAGGACATCTTCATCGTGGTCGGCGGCGGCGGCGCGGGCGGCCACTCCGCCTTCATCCCGTCCTGGAGCCGGAACCGGAACAGCCTCGTCGTCACCCGCCCCGTCCGCTGACCGCCGCGACAGGGGCCCCAAGGGAGGAAGGACGCGTGACACTGCTCAGGATCCTCGACCCCACCGTCGGACCCGATCGCGCCGAATCCGCGCTGGCACCCCGCGTGCCCGCGCTCGACGGCAAGGTGCTCGGGCTGCTCGCCAACGGCAAGGTCAACGCCGATCGCCTGCTCCAAATGGTCCGAGAGGGGATCGAGAGCCGATACCGCCTCCGCGACGTGGTCACGCTGACGAAGGCGAGCGCGACGCGCGTGGCGGGTCCCGAGGTGCTGGAAGCGCTGGGCCGCCAGTGCGACGCGGTGGTCACCGCCGTCGGCGACTGAGGGTCGTGCAGCTCGTGCAGTCTGCACGACGGAATCGCCTTGGACGCGCTGGGTGTGCCGGCCGCGGTCATCTGCACCGAGGAGTTCACCCCCACGGCGCGGGCGCAGGCCGCCATCTCCGGAAACGCCGAATACCCCTTCGTCGTCGTTCCCCATCCGCTCGGGAGCCTCACCGAGGTCGAGCTGCGGAATCGTGCAGAGGCGGCCGTTCCCCAGGTGATCGCCATCCTCACTGGCCGGGCGTGACCGTCGGCTAGGCGGGCACGCGGCCACGAGATGCCCCGGCGCTGGCCGGGGCGGAGGGCACATGCGTAGACGTCGACTGATCGCGCTCACGCCCCGCAATCGGCGCCCCGGGCGCCCGACTCTTGGCTGGCTGGCCGGAGCGGTGGCGCTCTCGGCCCTCGTGGTCGCCGCGCTCTTCGGGCCGGCAGGCGCGCAGGGCTTCAACTGGAAGCGCTACGCGGGCACCGAGATCCGGGTCTTCGGCCCGATCATTCCCCAGCTCGAGCGGATCAAGGCGGCGCTCCCGCAGTTCGAGCAGCTCACGGGGATGAAGGTCACCCTCGAGACGTTTCCCGACGCGCAGCTCCGGCAGAAGACCCTGATCGAGGCGACCGCGGGCGCGGGGACGCTCGACGTGGTCGCCGACCTGCCGATGCAGATCGCGCTGCGCTTCTGGAAGGCGGGCTGGCTCGAGCCTCTGGACGAGTATCTTGCCAACCGCGAGCTCACGAGCCCCGAGTACGATCAGGGCGACTTCCTCGCGGGCCCGTGGGAGATCGGCAAGCTCGACGGCCGGCTCATCGCGATTCCCTTCTCCCCCCAGACCCACCTGCTCTTCTACCGGAAGGATCTCTTCGAGAAGTACAGCGTCAAACCGCCGGAGACCCTGGAGGAGATGGAGCAGGCGGCGAAGCGCATCCGCGAGGCGGCCGTGGCGGAGGGCCAGAAGGACCTCTATGGCGTCGTGTTCCGCGGGAAGAAGGCCGAGGCGGTGACCCAGCTGTCCTACTACCTCTACAACTTCGGCGGCTCATGGCTGGACGACCACCGGCAGCCAGCGATCGCCACCCCGGCCGCCGTGCGAGCCATCGACTTCTACGGGCGGATGCTGCGGCTCTACGGCCCGCCTGGCGCGTTGAACTACGGATTCCCGGAGGCGAGCGCGCTCTTCATGCAGGGGCGGGCGGCGATGTTCACCGACATCAACGTCCTGGCGGCCCGGATCGAGGACCCCACCAAGTCCCAGGTCGCGGGGAAGGTGGGCTACTCCCTCATCCCCGTCGGGCCCGACGGTCGCCGCGTCCCCATGCTGCCGGTGACGTCGTGGATGGTCCTCAAGCAGTCCAAGGCCAAGGAGGCGGCCTGGCTCTTCGTCCAGTGGGCCACCAACAAGGAGAACCTCCTGCAGATCCTGATCGCAGGGTCGGCCTCCCCGCGGCAGTCGTCGTGGAATGACCCGCGGTTCCGGAGCCAGGATAAGCATCCCGACTGGTCGCGCGCGACCATGGAGGGGATCCGGATCGGCAAGCCCTTCAACTTGCCGCCCGTCGTTGCCGTCGGCGAGGTCCGCGACGCGATCGGCTCCGCGATCCAGGCCTCCATCCTCGGGCAGGACGTGAAGGCGGCGGCCGAGCGCGCCGCCGTGGAGACGAAGAAGATCATGGATGCGACCGAGTAAGGTCGCACCTGGACTGCACCCTCCGGCCGGGCCGGCTCGCGCCGGGCTCGGCGATCGCCTCCTCTCGTGGGCCGATCGACGCTTGGCCTGGCTCCTGCCCCTGCCAGCCGTCGTCGCGCTGCTGCTCGTGCTTGCCGGCCCCTTGGCGTACGCAGTCTGGGTCAGCCTGACCTCGTGGTACCTCGGGAGCCCCGTGCCCCCCCGCTTCGTCGGGTTCTCGAACTACGCCACCCTGCTCGGAGATCCGCGCGTGTGGCACGCGGCGTGGGTGACCGCCTACTTTACCGGGCTGGCGCTCGGCCTCGAGGTCCTCCTCGGGCTCGGGGTCGCACTCTACCTGAACCGCGAGTTTCCGGGCGGCGGGCTGGTCCGGACCGTCCTGCTCCTGCCCATCAGCGTGACCCCCGTCGCGATCGCTCTGGTGTGGGCGATGATGTTCAACCCGACCCTCGGGATGCTGAACTACCTCCTGTCGCTCGTCGGGCTCCCCCCGCAGCTCTGGGCGAGCGATCCGAGCACCGCGGTCCCGGCCCTGGTGCTCGTAGACGTCTGGCAGTGGACGCCGATGGTGGTCCTGCTGCTCCTCGCCGGCCTTCAGACCATTCCCGGCGAGATCCTGGAAGCCGCCGCGCTGGACGGGGCCGAGCGCCTGCGCCTGGTGGGCCGCATCCAGCTCCCCCTGATCCGCCCGCATCTCGCAATGGCGGCCGTGTTCCGGGTCATCCTGCTCCTGAAGACGTTCGACCTCATCTACGTGATCACGCAGGGCGGGCCGGCCGACGCGACGGAGACGCTCAATCTCTACACGTACCAGGTCGGGATGGTGTACTTCCAGATGGGCCACGGCTCCGCCCTGGCCATGGTCCTCCTCGGGCTCATCATGGGGCTCAGCCTCGTCCTGCTCCAGGCGCGCCGGCGCGCCTGGTCCTACTGACGGGAGCCGGCGAGTGACGCGACGGGTGGGTATCCCCTACTACCTCGGCGTCGGCGGCATCCTGCTCTTCTTCCTCTTCCCGTTCCTCGTGATGGGCACCAACGCCCTCAAGACGGAGGCGCAGATCACGGCGTACCCGCCGGTCTGGGTCTTTCGGCCCACGTGGAAGAACTTCGAGGCGGTCCTCGGGACACACGCCTTCCCACGCTACATCTGGAACAGCACCGTCATCGGGGCCGGGGCGACCCTACTGGGGTTCGCGCTGGGGCTCCCGGCCGCCTACTCGATCGCCCGCCACCGGCAGAACCGCCTCGCGTTCCTCATCCTGTGCGCGCGCATGGTCCCTTACGTGAGCTGCATCCTGCCCTGGTACATCATCACGCGGGCGCTCGGGCTCGTCGACACGTACGCGCCCCTCATCGTCACGCACCTCGTGTTCACGCTGCCCTTGTGTGTAGGCGTGATGATCGGCTACTTCGAGGACGTCCCGCGGGAGCTCGAGGAGGCCGCGTGGCTCGACGGCTGCTCGCGTCTCGGCGCCTTCGCCCGGATCGCGCTGCCGCTCGTCCGCCCGGGCATCGTCGCCACGGCCATCCTGGCCTTCACGACCTCCTGGAACAACTTCCTTTTCGCGCTCGTCCTCACCGGGCCGCGCCTCAAGACCGCCCCGGTGGCGGTCTTCAACTTCATCTCTTTCGAGGAGTACAACTGGGGCGCCGTGTCCGCCGCTGCCCTCCTTATCACGCTCCCCGTCCTGGCGTTCGTCTTCCTCGTCCAGCGGCAGATGGTCCGGGGGCTGACCGCGGGCGGCCTCCGTTGAGCCCGCGGGAGACCGTTGGGCGTCCCGGTCGGCCACGCCGGATGCCCCGGCCCCGGGAGTCCACATACTCCGCGCCGGACAGGATGCCGGCGTTGGCCGCCCCGGACCATCGCGGTTGTTGTCGCACGCCCCGCTCCTCGTCTACGCTGCCCGTCAGGACCTTTGCGACCACGTCCTTGTGGTCAGCGCGCGACTCCTATGATCAACTCGTACAACGTCGGCTCGGTCCGCGCCAGGACTTCCGGTCCGAAGCCGAGACGGAACGGAACCAAGCCAACGATCGTCCCAATGGCCACAGCAATCACCACGCTCAGGATCTCTGATGCCGAGGCCGCCCGAAGCAAGCGTCGGTCGCGCGAGCACAGACAGAGCGCGATACCGAAGATTGGCCCCATGAGCGGCGCGATCAACATCGCGCCAATGTTGACGGCCGCGCTGTTCTGCGGCGGCCCGTATGTCGCAATAACCGTGGCGATCGCGACCCGCGTATAGTACGACGCCTGCGGCGTGGAAATTTCGATGACCTCGTTGTAGACCGCGTCGCGGCGCTCGGCACTCAGACTCGTCCGAATCGAAATCAGAGACATCTCGTTCGCCCTCTCGCTAGCCCCGGAGGTTGCGGCTGCTCCACGCGACGCGGGGCTGGTGCGAGAGCAGACGAGGCACTGGAGCTCGCGCACGCCGGACGAGTCATTGGCGTCGTCCCTGCGAGGACACCGCCCCGCCCACCTCCTTGCTCCGCCGGCCTTCTCCCCGGAAGCTCGCTCGTCCCGGTGGAGACCGATCGACCGGCGGGCGCGCAATGACTCGACCGTCGACACCCGACTTGCGGGGATCTCCCTACGTGGACAGAAACAGCGGAACCTTCGCCCGTTCGAGCATGGCTCGGGTCACGGAGCCCACCAGGAAGGCTCGGAGCCATGACTTACCGTGAGCCCCCATCACGATGAGCCGGGCGTGGAGCGATTCGGTCTGGTCGAGAAGAACCTCCGCCGGTGCGGCGGATGATCCGATTGGGCGGATGGAAGCCGTGATGCCGTGGTACCCCGATCCGCGACGGGATGAACCTGGTGGCCAAGGAGTTCGCGGCGGCTCGCGCCGATGGCAACGGGGTCCTCGTCCTCAGCGAATTCGCCGGCGCCGCCCAGGAACTCGCCGAGGCGCTCCACGTCAATCCGTACGACATCGAGGGGAGCGCCGACACGTACTACCGAGCGCTCACGATGCGGCCGGGCGAGCGGCGGGCCCGGATGCGCGCGCTTCGCCGCCGGGTCGCGGCTTACGACGTGCACCGGTGGGCGGACACGTTCGTCAGTGAACTCGAGGCCGCAACGGTGACACCTCCCGTCTCCTCACCAGCCATGTCTCCGCCGGCCATGATCGAGATCCTCCGCCGCCGCCTTCGCTCGGCGGAGCACCTCGTGCTCCTCCTGGACTATGACGGCACGCTGGTCCCGTTCGCACCGACCCCGGAGCTCGCCGTGCCGGACGAGGACCTGCTCGCCCTTCTTCGTGCCCTGGCCGGCCGCGCACCGTGGTGCCCGTGGTCAGTGGACGGACTTGCGAGAGGTTGGAGAGCTGGCTCGGCGACCTACCGATCGGCCTGCACGCCGAGCACGGTCTCTGGTCGCGTCCGCCAGGCGCCCCGAACTGGACCGCCCCCGACCTCCCGGCCGCGGGCTGGCGTCCCGCGGTGCCTGGCGATCCTGCAGGATTTTCGCCGCGCGCACGCCCGGCTCGCTGGTCGAGGAGAAGACGGCGAGTCTGGCCTGGCACTATCGGGCGACCGACCCGGAGTACGGGGCCAGCCAGGCCAACGAGCTGCGTGTCCACCTCACGCAGATCCTGGGCAAACGAACCGGTCCAGCTGCTCGCCGGCGACCACGTCGTCGAGGTGCGGCCACAGGGCCTCGAGAAAGGACGCGTCCCGCGTGAGGTCGCTGCATCGGCGCCCCCGGGGGCCCTGTTCGCGGCCCTGGGGGGGGGGACGATCGCACTGACGATCTCTTTGCGGCCCTGCCGCCTGACAGCGTCGCCGTTCATGTGGGACCTGGGTCCAGTCGAGCCGCGATCCGGCTGCCAGACGCAGCGGCAGCGCGCTTGCTCCTGCAGGCCGTGGCCACAGCCTAGCGTGTAGTTAAGCTGGTGGACCGTCAGGGTCGCGTCTCAAGAACTTGACCTGCAGGGTAACAACGACGCAGGCGGCCGACGCATGGAGCGACAGCGCCGTGCCCGAGCGCATTGCGTGTCCTCCACGATTGCGACCATGTGATCCGAGTGTGAGCTGCACCCTGCGGCTCTGACTCTCTCACTGCGCGGTGGGCTCGCGAGCCGTGGCGTCGTCGCGAGGTTCGCTGATGCCCCGGCGCTATACTCGATCCGATGGCCGTCCCGCCCGTCTTCGTCCTCCTGTTCGTCGTGGCCAGCGTCGTGGCGATCGCCGCCGGGCGGCTCCGTGTCCCGTACACGGTCGCCCTCGTCGTCGCAGGGCTCGTCCTCGGCGCGCTACACCTGTTCGAGCCGCCCCATCTCACGAAAGAGCTTCTGTTCACGCTCATCCTGCCCGGCCTCCTCTTCGAGGCGGCCTTCCATGTCGAGTTCAGCGAGTTCTGGCGGGATCGCCTGCCGATCCTGGCCCTGGCGATTCCCGGCGTCGTGTTGGCCACCGCACTCACCGCCGCACTCCTCGTCCCGCTCGCCAGGCCCCTTGGGTTCACTCCAGATTTTCACTGGCCCCATGGTCTCCTCTTCGGTGCGCTGATTGCGGCGACGGACCCCATCGCGGTGGTTGGCCTGTTCCGCACGCTCGGCGCGCCTCGGCGCTTGTCCCTGCTGGTGGAGGGCGAGAGCCTCCTCAACGACGGCACGGCGATCGTCTTCTTCACACTCGCGCTCGGACTGGTGAGCGGCCACACGGTGTCCCCGGGCGGGATCGCCGTCGACTTCGTCCGCGTGGTCGGTAGCGGCATCCTGATCGGGGTGGCGATCGGCGTGGCCCTCTCGCAGGTCATCCGCCGGGTGGATGATCCGATGGTCGAGATCACCCTGTCGACGGTGGCCGCGTATGGGACGTTCATTGTCGCGGAGCAGTTCCACTACTCCGGCGTGATCGCGACCGTCACGGCGGGAATGCTATGCGGCAACTACGGGGCCCGCATGGGCATGTCGCCATCGACGCGCATCGCCGCCGACACCTTCTGGGAGTATGTCGCCTTCGCGCTCAACTCGATCGTGTTCCTGCTCATCGGGTTCGAGGTGCGGGTCGGGGACCTGGCGGCGTCGTGGCCGGCCATCCTCGTGGCCTACGGCGCGGTCATCCTCACGCGCGCGGCGGTCGTGCTGGGCGCGTCCGGACTCCTCCGCTTCACGCGAGATCGAATTCCGACGTCGTGGGCTGGCGTGCTCACGTGGGGCGGGCTGCGCGGCGCGCTGTCGATGGTCCTCGCCCTCTCGCTTCCGGCCGACTTCCCGAGCCGTAGCCTGGTCGTGACGATGACCTTCGGGGTGGTGGTGCTGTCGATTCTCGTCCAAGGTGTCTCAATGTCCGCGCTCCTGCGCTGGCTGGGCCTCGTGGCGGACCACGGGGCTCGCTCGGCCTACGCCCTCGCTCAGGGCAAGCTGCGTGCAGCGAATGCGGCCCTCCAGACAATCGAGGCCATGAGCCACGCGCGGGCCGCGCCGCCGGAGGTGCTGGGAGTCGTCCGGCAGGAGTACGAGACCCGCGTGGCGGCCATCGAGCAGCAGGTCGAGAGACTCCGCCTCGTAGAGGAGCACCTGCGCGAAGACGAGTTCCAGGAGACTCGGCGGCACCTCCTTCTGGTCGAGAAGGACCTCGCCATCGACCTGTACCACCGTGGAACGCTCGACCGTGAGGCGTACGAAGCACTCCTGGCGGACATTGACGCCCGCTTGCTACAGAT
>DATBGA010000131.1:0-16424 GCA_036558225.1 Candidatus Methylomirabilota bacterium
CCAGCAGGTTGAGGATCCGGAGGCGCCGGTCGATCGAGTCCACGTACCTCACCTGCTGCCCGGCCGCGACACGGCCCACCCGAGACGAGTTGGACAGTGCGTCCCGGTACAGCGTGCTCTCGCCGACGACCTCCAGGGTCCTACCGGCGGACGTCGTCGAGACCGCTGGCTGAACGCTCCCTGTCGCCGTCCCGTTGCCCTGGCGCGCACTCGCGGCATCCTGGTAGGCCGCCACGGTCGGGAGGCCGCCCGTGATCCCCGTGGGGCTCGCGGACGTCCCGGGCGCCGGGGACGACGTAGTCCCGGCCGAAGCGCTCCCCGACGACGCCGGCTGAGCCCCGGAGGCTGCCGCGGCTCCGGCGCCGGCCTCCCTCGTCTGGGAGGTTCCCCGGTAGGCCTTCAGCTCGTCCACCTTGACGGAGATCTCACCCAGAGACGTCCGCGCCTTGACCTGCCCACCGACCAGGGTCCCCCGAACGACGCGCCCGTCCCGCAGCCGGATCTCGTCCGGCGAGAGCGCCACCACATCGTCCGGGGCGATCTCGACGAGCCCCGAGCCCGTCGACACCATGAGGGTCTCGTTGGAGAGCTCCCCGGCCAGCCGCTGGCCGTTCGCGAAGATCAGCTCCCCCGCCCCGGCGGGGGCCCAGGCCGCCGCCAGGAGCGTCACTGACACGGCCAGGACGGTCTTCATGGCTGACCTCCCCCGACATCGATCCGACCCCTGCCTCGATCCACGACGATCTCTCCCTTCACGAGCGCGCCGTCCGCTGCCGCGAAGCTCCCGCTCTTGAGGTTCCCGGTCAGGACCCCCTGCGGCAGGATCTCCACCCGCCCGGTCGCGTTGAGGTTGCCGCGGACCTTACCTCCGACGACGATGTTCGAGGCACTGATGTCCGCGTCCACCTCGGCCCGCTCGCCGACGATGACACGCCCGTTCACGTTCACGATCCCCTCGAAGCGCCCCGCGAGCTCCAGGTCCCCCTCCCCGACGATCTCTCCCTTGATGGAGAGCTTCTCCCCCACCCGGAACGCCCCGGACTGGGGGCCCGAGGAGAGCGTCAGGCTGGGCTCGTGCTCGTCCTCCTCGCCGGAATCGAACCCGAAGAAGCGTCGCAAACCGCTGAGCACAAACGCCTCCCGCATGCGCCTATGGAGACAGTGTCACTCTACTGATCGTGTTTGGGGGTGTCAAGGAAAGCGCGCCGGGCCTCGGCCCGTCCAGGATAAGCCCGGCACGAGGTGCGGGGACCGTCAGGCGTAGATCTGCTGCGCCAGGTACTGCTGATAGCCCACCTCGGCGATCTTGTGCCGCTGGGCCTCGATCCAGTCGATGTGATGCTCCTCGTCGACGACGATCCGCTCGAGGAGATCGCGCGTCGCGTGGTCGCCGATCTCGAGACAGAGCGCGATTCCGGGACGCAGGACGGCGAGGGCGGCATGCTCCAGGGCGAGATCGCTCTCGAACTGCTCCCGGGGCGTGGGGCCGACGAGGATGCGGTCGTAGTCGGCCAAGTTGGGGACGCCCTCTAGGAACAGGATCCGCTGGATCACCAGGTCGGCGTGCTTCATCTCCTCGATGGCCTCGTCGTGGTGCACTTTCTCGAGGATGCCGTACCCCCAGTTCTTGCACATCCGAGAATGGATGAAGTACTGGTTGATCCCGGTCAGCTCCTTGCGGAGCACCTGGTTCAGGAGATCGATGATCCGCGGATCGCCGTGCATCTATCGTGGGCCCCCTTGCCGTTGGGCCGATGGTAGGCAGGGGGCCCCGCGCCTGTCAAGGCGCGGACGGGGCGATCCGCGTCAGAGCAGCTGGTGGGCGAACACCTCGACGCGGAAGGCCTGGGACAGGAGCCCGCTCTCGCTGACGACTTCCCACGACACGGGCAGCCATACGTGGTCGACGCGGCAGTGGGCCTCCCGCAGCTCCTCGCGGCCGAGGCATGCGCCGGTCCGGGCATCCCAGGTGGTCGTCCGACGCCGCGCCGGCAGGACCCGGCCCGGGGTGGCCCGGGCGTACTCGTCGATCAGGGTCAGCGTCTGCCGCCCCTGCCCCACCCGCTCGACTGCGCCGATCCGGCCGCGCGCGTCCAGGCGGTACCGGACGGTCCCGTCCGGGCGCTCGACCCTGAGCCACCGCTCCCCGTCGACATCCGGCTCCGAGAGCACGGTGAACCGGCCGTCGCCGTCCTTGAAGAACCGGGGCGTCCGCTCATCCACGAGCTCGAGGAGCCGCGCGCGCACCAGCCTCAGGGCCTCGGGCGCGCCGAGCTCGATCACGGGCGCCCGGCCGCAGGCCACGACGACGGCACCCTCCGCGGCGCCGTCGGCCGCGCTCCACCGGATTCCCGCCCGGTACCCCCGGAACCCCTCGGGCCACTTCTGGAGAAAGCCCTGGGCGCGCTGGAGAAGACTCCAGGCCGGCACGTGAGGCGGGGCGATCGCCCGGGCCGGGCTCACAGTGGGGCTCATGTCAATGCTTAGGGTGCCCTCAGTGATCGCCACTGTCAACCCTAAGCCTCGCCGGGAGAGCCCGGCGGGCGGGACCGGTCCACGGCGTGCGCGCGCTCCGCGAAGCCTGCACAATGGGAGGGAGCACCCCGCCCGGACCCCGTGGCCCGCCGCCGGACGGCGGGAGGGAGGCACACCGTGGAGACTCCTCGGCCCGCCGATCAATCCCGCGCGGCGAACGAGCGACCCTTCCGGAGCATCCTCGTCGCGGTCGACGGGAGCGACCACGCCTACGACGCGGTGCGCGTCGCGTCACGGCTGGCCGCCGCGCTCTCGGCGAAGATCACGCTGATGACCGCCTATCACGCCCCGTCCGACACGCTGGGCGAGCCCAACTACTCGCGCGCCCTCGGCGAGGCGCTCGGGGAGGCGCAGCGGATCCTCGAGGAGGCCCGGCGCGTGGCGACCAACGCGGGCGGTCCCGAGCCGCAGGTGGAATGGCTGGCGGGCCAGCCGGCCGAGACCATCGTGGAGACGGCTCGCGCCGGCGACTACGATCTGGTCGTCGTGGGCACCCACGGGCGAGGGCGGCTGGGCGTCGCCCTCATGGGGTCGGTCTCCACGGCCGTGGCCGCCCATGCGGGCCGGCCGGTGCTGGTCGTCGGCGACGTGCTGCGCTGAGGAAGCCTCCCGCTGGGCGGCGCCTCAGGCGCCCGCGGCGCCCCCGCGGGACGCCTGACCGCCCGCAAGCCCCGAGAGCACCGCCCGGAGCGACGCCGTGATGATGTTCGGGTGGACGCCCACCCCCCAGCGGAGGGCGCTCTCCGGGCCGTGGGCCGTCTCCACGTAGGCGACCGCAGTGGCGTCCGCCCCCTGCCCGAGGGCGTGCTCGGCGTAGTCGACCACGTCGAAGTCGACGCCGAGATGCCCGCGCAGGCCGTCCACGAAGGCGGCGATGGGCCCGTTGCCGCTCCCCTTGACCGTGCGGAGCGCGCCGCCCACGCGGAGATGCGCGACGAGACGGGTGCGCTCGTTCCCGTCCGAGACGAGCTCATGGTCGACGAGTTCGTACGGCGCCGGCTCGGGCAGGTACTGCCCCCGGAAGGCCTCCCACATCGCCGCCGGGCTGATCTCGGTCCCGGTGTCCTCCGTGATGGCCTGGATCGTCTTCGAGAACTCGATCTGGAGCCGGCGGGGCAGGTCGAAGCCGTGCTCGGCCTTCATGATGTAGGCGACCCCGCCCTTCCCGGACTGGCTGTTGACGCGGATCACGGCCTCGTACGTCCGGCCCACGTGCTTCGGGTCGATGGGCAGGTACGGCACCTCCCACACCGCGTAGTCGCGCGGCAGCGCCTCCATGCCCTTCTTGATCGCATCCTGGTGCGAGCCCGAGAACGCGGTGTAGACGAGGTCACCCACGTAGGGATGCCGCGGATGGATCGGCAGCCGGTTGCAATACTCGGTCACCCGGCGCAGGGCGTCGATGTCGGTGACGTCGAGCTCGGGGTCGATCCCCTGGGCGAACAGGTTCATCGCCAGGGTGACCACGTCGACGTTGCCGGTGCGCTCGCCGTTCCCGAACAGCGTCCCCTCCACCCGGTCCGCCCCGGCGAGCACGCCGAGCTCGGTGGCGGCGACCGCGCAGCCCCGGTCGTTGTGCGGGTGGAGCGAGAGCACCAGGCGGTCGCGCCGCGAGACCTGGCGCAGGAACCACTCGATGGTGTCGGCGTACAGGTTGGGCGTGTACATCTCCACCGTCGCCGGCAGGTTCAGGACGATCTTCCGCTCGGGCGCCGGCTCGATGACGTCCATGACCGCTTCGCAGATCTCGACCGCGAACTCGACCTCGGTTCCCGTGTAGCTCTCCGGCGAGTACTCGTACAGGACCCGCGTCTCGGGAACCGTGTCCTCGAGTTTCCGGCAGAGGCGCGCGGCGTTCACCGCGATGTCCACGATGCCGGGCCGGTCGAGGCCGAACACCACGCGACGCTGCAGGATAGACGTCGAGTTGTAGAAGTGGACGATGGCCTGGCGGGCGCCCTTGATGCACTCGTAGGTCCGCTGGATCAGCTCCGGCCGGCACTGGACCAGAACCTGGATGGTCACGTCGTCCGGGATCAGGTCCTCCTCGATGAGGAGGCGCACGAAGTCGTAGTCGGGCTGGGACGCCGAGGGGAACCCGACCTCGATCTCCTTGAACCCCATCTTCACCAGCGCCTCGAACATGCGCCGCTTGCGGGCGGGGTCCATCGGGTCGATCAGGGCCTGGTTGCCGTCGCGGAGGTCGACCGAGCACCAGCGCGGGGCCCTGGTGAGCTTGCGATCCGGCCAGGTGCGGTCCGGCAGCTCGAGGGGAACGAACGGGCGGTACTTGCCGAAGGGCATGCGCTTCGGGGTCGCCGGTGGTGGTGGCATGTCGCTCCCTCGCCGGGCTTCCACCCGGGTCCGAAAACTAAGAACCTCCTGGCCCTCAGGGCTCAGGAGGCTCGGCGAGCGCAGACTGCGGCGCTCGCCGCTACATAAGCAGGAGGCCCAGATCCAGCCTGATCACGCCCCGAGACTGCCAGGGAACGGCCCCCCTGTCAACGTCCGTGCGCGGGCCCTCGGGGGCCTTCCTCACGCCCCCTCCCGGCGGGTCGAGACGCCGGCGAACCGGCTCGACCCGCCTCGGCCCGGGCTCCGGGGCTTGACGACCCTTCCCGGGTGATGCTGTATTCCGCCGGAGCCCCCACGATCCGACCCATGCCTCACGCACCGTGCCGCCCCGTGACCGATCCGGGAGGGCGCGATCCAGGAGCCGACGATGGCCGATGTTCGAGTGTCCCTGACCTGCGCCGACTACCCTCGCGTCCTGCGGCTCGCGACGGGCGAGGTGAAGCCGGAGGGCATCGCCCTCACCATGATCCTGGGCAGCCGGGGATCGTGGCCGGCGCGCGCGGAGATGCTGCGGCGCGCCGTGCAGGACCCGCAGGTGGACGGCGGCGAGTGGTCGATGGCCCAGTACCTCTACCGCATCGACAAGGGCGATCGCCGCTACGTCGGCCTGCCCGTGTTTCCGCTGCGCAACTTCACGGCGCGCGACCTGTACGTTCTCCGGGGCGGTCCGATCCGGCGGCCCGAGGACCTGGCCGGCACGCGCATCGGGATGTACAGCTACACCGCCAGCGGCTCGATCTGGTACCGCCACTTCCTCCGCTTCCTCGGCCTGGACTCGGCCGCGATCGAGTGGTGGATCGGTGACATCGACACGCCGTGGTCCGCGCCGATGGACACCACGCTGCCGCCCGGCGTGAAGGCGCCCCCGGCGGGCCGGTCGCTCTCCGACCTGCTGGTCGCCGGAGAGCTGGAGGCGATCTACAGCCCGCCCCGGCCCGAGGCCTACCATCCCGCGACCGGCCCCATCGCCCGCCTCTTTCCGGATTTCCGCCCGCTCGAACAGGAGTACTTCCGCAGGACGGGCGCGTTTCCACCGCAGCACCTGATCGTCCTCCGGCGGGAGGCCTGGGAGGCCAACCGATGGATCGCCGGGCGCATCACCGACGCGTTCGGCGCGGCCAACGACAGCTTCAGCGCCGCGCAGCGGAGCTTTCCCTACGCCACGCCGTGGCTGGAGGCGGAGCTCGAGGACACGGCCGCCGTCATGGGCGAGGACTTCCACCCGTATGGGGTCGAGCGGAACCGGGCGCAGATCGACATGTTCGCGGGCGAGGCGTTCCGCCTGGGACTGACCAGCCGGAAGGTCACCGTCGAGGAGTACTTCCAGGACTTTCTCGCGTCCTGAAGGCCGCGGGCGAGCCGGGATGACGCTCGCCCGGGCTGGCGGCCACGCCGCGCCCGTCGTGCTATGTTCGACGAGGTTTCGCCCCGACCGCTGGCCGGGAGGCCCTCCGCTCCCGGGGCACGGCGCGGTCGCCGTCCGGTCGCGGCAGGAGGAGCCCGATCCCTCAAGTCGCCGCCGAGCCCGCTGCGCTCCGGTGGTTCCTCCTCGTCTCCTTCCTGCTGAACTTCGGCCAGGGCGTCTACCCGCCCCTCCTGTCGGAAGTGGTGGAGGCCCTCGGCCTGAGCCTCGCCGCCGCCGGATTCCTCGGCACCGCCTTCAGCCTGCCGCGATCGCTCCTCGCCTTGCCCGCGGGAATCCTCGTCGAGCGCATCGGACCGACGCGAATGATGCACGCCGGCATGGCGCTTGTCCTGGCTGGCACGCTGGCGGCGGCCGCGGCCTCCTCCCTGGCCGCGATGGCGCTCGCGCGCGCGCTGGTCGGCCTCGGGTACGGGGCGACGGCCCTGGTGGGCATCGTTTACCTCATGCAGGCGGGGCCCGCGAACCAGCGGACGCGCCGGGGCAACATGTACGAGGGCGCCCTCATCAGCGCGAACGCCGTCAGCGGGTATCTGGCGGGCACGGTCTCCGTCTACGCCGGCTGGCGCTGGGGCTTCGGGGCGGCGGCCGTCGCCGTGAGCGCGGGCTGGCTGGCCGCGGCCTGGCGCGTCTTCCCGACCATCCGGAGCGTGCTCCAGGCCCGGCCCCTGGCCGTCGAGGCCGCCGAGGCGCCCGCCCCCGCGCATCGCCCCGCCCCGCAGACCCTCTTCGCGATCTACCTTCTGGTGTTCGGGCTCGCCTTCGGCTGGGCGGGCGCGATCGTGACCCTCGCGCCACTCTATGGCGGCCAGACGCTGGGGCTGAGCGCGGCGGCCATCGGCCGGGCGCTGGCGATCGGCTACGTGGTCGAGGCCGTCCTGCTGATCCCCGTCGGCTGGGCGGCGGACACGTTCGGGCGGCTGCGCGTGCTGCTCCCCGGGCTCGCGGTCCTTGTCACCGGCGTCGCGCTCATTCCCCTCACGGGTGGCCCCCGCGGGTACACCCTGGCGTGCACCCTCGTCATCGTGGGCATGACGGTGTGGATGATTCCGGCCTCGCTCCTGGCCGAGCACCTCCACGGACGCTTCGGGAGCCGCGCGGTCAGCCTCTACCGCTTCACCACGGATCTCGGCATGGTCGCGGCGCCGACCATCGTCGGCTGGCTGACCGGCCGGCACGGATTCGGCGTGGGCGCGGCGGCTGTGGCGCTGGTCCTGGCCGGATCGGGCGGCGCGGCGGGCCTCGTGCTGGGGCCGCGCCGTCGCCGTCCCGTGCGCGGGACGCGCTGAAGGGTCAGTCGGGAAGCTCGATCCGGCGAGAGAGCGTCTCCTCCCTGCCGTCCCGGAAGCGGACCTGGGCGGAGACGCCGAACCAGCCGCCCGGCCCGTCGCCGAACAGCGGGAACCCGTCGGCCGCGCGATCCCGCGACGTCAGATCGCCATCGTCCTTCGCCGCGGGCTCCATCCGCCAGCTCACCACGTCGATCCCCTCCAGCACCGGCCGGGCGCCCCGCAGCTGGACGATCCACTCGTAGCGGGACTGGCCGCCCGGCGGGAGCGTCCGGTAGCGGTAGACGAGGGCGAGGCCCCGCGCGGACGGCGGCGATGGCGCCTCCTCGACCCAGGGTCCCGGCTGGGCACTCGGGGCGGCCCGCGCGGGCGCCTCGGGACCGCGTGGAGCCGGAATCTCTTGAGGGGCGATCGGCGTCGCCGCCGGTGGAACGCTCGTCGACGCGCCACCCGCGCCGCGGGTCGTGCGGCCGATGGACAGCGTACCGGGCGGCAGGGTCCGGACCAGTCCGCCGACCGCCACGATGCAGAAGCTCAGGACCGAGGTGGCCAGGAGGGGCTGGTCGCGAACCCACCCGAGCCATGCGGCCAGGACGCCGCCACGGCTCCCCGACGCTTGTGGACGACCCGGGACGCCGCCCACTTCGGCCCGGCGCGTCCCATGGCGGGCGCCGGGGCCGTCGTCCGGCCCGCCGGCACCGCCCTCGCTCTCCGAACCGCGCATGCCTGGCCCTCCAGCGTCCCGACGCCGGCCATCCGGACGGTCCGGGGCTCTCTCGCTGGCAGGACCGTAGACGCCGCCGAGAGGCGGGTCAAGAGGCCGGGAGCGTCACGGGCCGGGCCGCCGCGTGCCGTAAATGCCAATTCCCTTCGTGGCTATTGGGCCAGACCGAGGGCCGTGCCATGATCGGTCCAACATCGCGAGGAGGTGCCTCATGGACCTGCGGATGATGGAGTACGCGTTCTTCCAGGGTCGCATCGTGCCGTTCGCCGAGGCCAAGATCAGCATCGGCACGCACACCGTCCAGTACGGGACCGGGGCCTTCGCCGGGATTCGTGGCTACCTGGACGACGACGGCCGCGGGATCAACATCTTCCGCCTCCGCGACCACGCCCAGCGGCTCCTGAGCTCGGGCCGGATCCTCCGGGCCGAGCTCTCCTTCGACCGGGACGCCCTGGCGACGACGATCGTCTCGCTGGTCGAGCGCAACGCGCCGACGGGCGACGTCTACATCCGGCCCTTCCTCTACAAGCCCGGCATCCAGCTCACCCCTCGGCTCCGCGGCCTGGGCGACGAGCTGGCGATCTACATGCTTCCCATGGGCGACTACTTGCAACTCGATCGGGGCCAGTGCGCGATCGTCTCCTCGTGGTGCCGCATCCCCGACAACGCGATCCCGAGCCGCGGGAAGCTCATCGGCGCCTACGTCAACTCCGCGCTCGCGAAGGACGAGGCCGAGGAGAAGGGTGCCGACGAGGCGATCATGCTCAACACCGCGGGCAAGGTCGCCGAGGGCAGCGGCTGCAACCTCTTCATCGTGCGCAACGACACCCTCGTCACGCCGCCCATCACCGGCGACATCCTGGAAGGCATCACGCGCCGCTCGCTGCTGCGGATGGCGAGCGACGCCGGCATCCGGACCGAGGAGCGCGAGATCGACCGGACCGAGCTGTACGTGGCCGACGAGGCCTTCTTCTGCGGCACCGGCGTGCAGGTCGCCTGGATCGAGTCCGTCGACGGGCGGCCGGTGGGCAAGGGCCAGCTGGGCCCGATCACCACGCACCTCCGCACCGCGTTCTTCGACACCGTGCGAGGGCGATCCACGCGCTACGCCGACTGGATCACCCGCGTCGACGTCGGCACCGCCGCGGCCGCCGGGGTGCCCGCCCACCGGTAGGCCACCGCCGCGGCCGCCGCGCCGTCGCAACCGGCCCGCTCAGCGACGGGCGGTCACCAGGTATCCGCGGACGATCACCTCCTGGTAGTCCCAGTCGACGTCGGTCACCACCAGGAACCGGCCGGGCGGAATCCGGAACGGCTGGTCCGTGTCAGGGTTCGGGGCCGAGCCGTGGCCGCCGACGTTGACCCGGAAGAGCTCGTAGCCGGCCTGGGCGCAGCCGCCGGGGATGTTGCGGAGCGCGTAGAGCACGACGTGCTCCGTCGCCCGGACACCCATGTGCGTGACCGACGCCATGGCTCCCCTCCCGCTTCACAGAACGCTCCGTGGCTTCCCTGCCCCGCCCTCCGAGAACCGCGAGAGGCGGAACGGACGGAGGTCGAGCGAGGGCTTGCCGTCGGCGACCAGCTCGCTGACGAGACGGCCCACGATGGGACCCATCGCGAAGCCGTGCCCGGTGAACCCCGTCGCGACGATCAGGCCCGGGGGCCCCGCCTCTCCGATGACGGGGATGGCGTCCGGGGTCGCGTCGATGTACCCCGCCCAGCTCCGCGTGATCGCGATCGCGCCGAGCGACGGGTAGAGCTTCGTGAGCTCCTCGAGGCTCCGGCGCACCTTCGCGGGGTTCGGCGTGGGCTCCAGGCCTCGATCCCACGTGGCGGGTCGCCGGCGCGCGGCGGAGCCCGGCAGGAGGCCGGTGAGGTCCCGCAGGAGCGGCCGACCGACGTGGAAGCGGAAGAGTTTCCGGTTCTTCCAGTAGTTCGGAAGGAAGAGCCGCGCGTGCCGGAGCGACTGTAGCGTGACGTCGTGGTCCGCCGCGCCGCCCGCGGCGATGTTCAGGGTGCCGTCCCGGCGCTGGCGGAACGCCACGGCCGGGCCCCAGACTCCGGCGCGCGACAGCGGCGGCGCCGGGGTCGTCCGCGCGACGGTCGCCCGCACCCAGCGCTGGGGCAGCCGGAGGCCGAGCGGTCGGAGAAGGCGCGCCGACCACGCGCCCGCGGCGCAGACGACGGTCCGCGCCCGCACCGTCCCCGCCTCCGTCCGCACGCCGCTCACCCGGCCGCCCTCGGTCTCGATGGCCTCGGCCGCGCAGCGCGGATGGAGTCGGGCCCCGTGCTTCACCGCCGCGTCGGCCAGCGCCTGGGTGGCCTTGGCAGGCTCGGCGTGCCCGTCGCTCGCCGTGTAGAGCGCGCCGAGCCACTCGCGAACCATCCCCGGCAGCATCTCCTGGACCTCGCGCGGACTCAGGACCCGCGTGTCGAGCCCTGCCTGGCGGGCGGTGCCGAGCCACTCCTCGAACAGGGCGAGCCGCTCCTCGTTCGCGGCGAGCGCGATGTTGCCGCCCTGGATCCACTCGATGTCGGCGCCGAGCTCCCGCTCGAGCCCCTGCCAGATGCGGTTCGCCTCCACCATGAGCGGGACCTCGGCCGGGTCCCGCCCCTGCTGCCGGACGAATCCCCAGTTGCGGCCCGACTGCTCCCCCGCGACCTCGCTCCGCTCCACCAGCGTGACGCCGAGACCGCGACGGGCGAGGTAGTAGGCCGTCGCGCTCCCGACGATCCCCCCGCCCACGACGACGACGTCCGCCTCGCGCTCCACTCCCGTCCCTCAGCGCTCGCGACCGGACTCGCCGGCCCGGTCGCCCCGGTCGTAGACCCAGTCCACCGCGCCGCGCGCCCGTCGAAGCGCCTCCCGACAGTCCTTGGTCGCCGCGTGGTCGACAGCGGCGCCGGCGGCCATGAGCACCACGCCGTACTCGGAACGGGCGGCGCCGGCCGACACGGTCCGGTCCAGGACATCGGCCAGGACCCGGTCGGGGTCGCGCTCGAGCGGATCACCCCACCCCGCGCCGCCCGGGATGTATTCCCAGAGCTGATCGCCGGGATGGAGGACCAGCATCTTCTTCGACGGCACCTCCTCCCGGCTCCCGTCCCGCCGGACGAGGTGCGCGCGACCGCGCCGCGCCGGGCCGCCGCCGAAGAGCCCCCACGGCGCCGAGGCGAAGCGCTCGCTCCGGTGCGCCACGGTGACGTCGGTCGTAGTGGCCTCGAAGACCTTCTCGAGCCCGAGCCCGCCGCGGGAGACTCCGGCGCCGGCGGAGTCCGCCCACAGCCCGGTCCGCGCCACCCGGAGCGGGAAGTTCATCTCGAGGGCCTCGACCGGGATGTTCATGCAGTTCGTCACGTCGGTCTCCACCACGTGGATCCCGTCCTTCGCGGGCCGCGCCCCCATGCCGCCCGCGGCCAGCTCGCTCGCGACGAACGGCCGGCCGGTTGCGGGATCGGTCCCTCCGAACGCCATGACGAGGAGCGTGCCCGAGCTGGCCGCGGGCATCCGCTCCGGCAGCGCCCTGACGAGCGCGCCGAGGATCGTGTCGGCGATGCGCTTGATCGTCGCCGTCCGGCAGCTCACCGGCGCCGGCGGCCGTGGGTTCACCAGGCTCCCCGGTGGCAGCACCGTGTCCACCGCCCGGAAGCACCCGCCGTTGTTCGGGACGGTCGGGTCCGAGATCGCCCGGACGGCGTAGTAGACCGCCGAGAGCGTCGAGGCCGGGACGGCATTGAACGGCCCCCGCACCTGGGGGCTCGTGCCGGTGAAGTCGAAGGTCATCGTGGACCCGCGTACCGTGACGGCCACCGCGATCCGGACCGGCCGGTCGTCGATCCCATCGTTGTCCATCCAGTCGACGAACGCGTAGGTCCCGTCGGGGATCGCCTCGATGCCCCGCCGCGTCAGGAGCTCCGCGCGCTCGAGCAGCTCGTCGACGTACCCGAGGACGGTGTCGGTCCCGTAGCGGGCGAACAGCTCGTTCAGTCGGGTCCCACCGAGGCGGCCGGCCGCCACCTGGGCCATGAGGTCCCCGGTGAACACGTCGGGGATGCGGACGTTCCGGCGCAGGAGCGCGAACAGGTTCTCGTCGAGCGCGCCGCCCCGGAACAGGCGAGTCGGCGGGATGATGAGCCCCTCCTGGTAGAGCTCCGTGGCGTCGGTCGGCACGCTGCCCGGGGTCCGTCCCCCCACGTCCTGGTGGTGGCACATCGTGCACGCGAGCGCGACCACCCGCCCGTCCGCCACGACGGGCACCGCCAGGGTGATGTCGGGCAGATGCGTGCCCCCGTCGTAGGGATCGTTCAGGAGGAACGCGTCCCCCTTGACCATCGTCTCGGGCGGGAACGCCTGGACGATCCGACGGGCGGCCAGCTCGAGGCAGCCCAGGTGGATCGGGATGGCCGCCGCCTGGGCGATCGTCTCGCCGCGCGTGTTGAACAGTGCGGCGGAGGCGTCCAGCCCCTCCTTCACGATCGGAGAGGCCGCGCTCTTGAGGAGCGTGAGCTCCATCTCGTCGGCGATCGTCTCCAGCCGGCTGCGGACGACCTCCAGGAGAATCGGGTCCACGGTCCTCGCCATCCCTAGCTCCCCTGGAGGCTCCGGATGCGGAGATTGCCGGACTCCTCGACGCGCGCGACCCATCCCGGCGGCACCACGGTGGTGGTGTCGTGCTGCTCGACGATCGCCGGTCCCGGGAGCTCGGCGCCGAGCGGCAGGCGCGGGCGCGCGTAGACCGACGTCGGCAGGAACCCGGCCGGGGCGAAGTGAGCCCGCCGCTCCCCGACCCTCGCGTCCGCCGTCGTGCCGCGCACCCGGTGCGGTGCCTGGATCCGCGGCGCGGGCAGTCGGCAGGTGTGCACCGCGCGAAAGTTCACGAACTCCACCGGCTGGCCGGCCCGCGCGTAGCCATAGACGCGCGCGTGGACGGCGTCGAACGCGGCCTGCACGCCGGGGAGGTCCCCCGCCGCGAGCGGCACCGGAATGGGCACGGCCAGCTCGTACGCCTGCCCCACGTAGCGCATGTCGGCGCCGTAGGCGACCTCGACCGCCGTGGCCGGCACGTCCTCCTCGCGCATCTGGGCGCGCCCCGCCGCGTCGAGGTCGCGCAGGAGCGCGTTCACCGCGTCGAGGTCGATCGCGTCGACGACACCGGGATGCGTCCGGGCGTGATGGTGCTCGATGGCGGCCGACAGGAGGCCGAGGGCCGACAGGACTCCCGGGGCTTCCGGCACGAGCACGTCCCGCAGCCCCAGCTCCTCGGCCAGGGCCACGCCGTGCACGGGGCCGGCCCCGCCCAAGAGCACCAGGGTGAACTCGCGGGGATCGTGGCCGCGCTGGATCGTCATGAGGCGGATCTGGTCGGCCATGCGCGCGTTGATGACGCGATGGATGCCGGCGGCCGTGGCGACGACGTCAAGGCCCAGGCGTCGCGCGACCGTCGCGACGGCAATCTCGGCCGCGCGGACGTCGAGACGAAGCGATCCACCGGCGAAGTTCTCGGGGTTCAAGTAGCCGAGCAGGAGGCTCGCGTCGGTGACCGTCGGGCGGTCGCCGCCCCGGCCATAGCAGGCGGGCCCGGGTTCCGCCCCCGCGCTCCGGGGGCCGACCCGGAGTCCGCCGGCCGCGTCCAGCCACCCGATGCTCCCGCCACCGGCGCCGATCGTGTTGACGTCCACCATCGGCGTCCGTACCGGGTAGGGTCCGATCCGCCCCTCGGCTGCCACCGCGGGGCGCCCCCCGTGAACCACGCTGACGTCGTTGCTGGTGCCGCCCATGTCGAGCGAGATGAAGTCGCGCACACCCGAGCGCTCCGCGGCGAACTGCGCGCCGATCACGCCCCCCGCCGGACCCGAGAGGAAGAGCGTGACCGGCTGCCGGGCCGCGAGCGCCGCCGACACGATGCCGCCGCGCGACCGCATGATCTGGGGAACGGCGGGCACGCCCAGCCGCCGGAGCGTCTCGCTCAGGCCGGCGAGGTACCGGCCGACCAGCGGCCCGAGGTACGCGTCGAAGGCGGTGACGCAGAGGCGCTCGTATTCCCGGAACGTCGGATCGACATCGGAGGAGAGCGAGACGGCGATCTCGGGGGCGATCTCGCGGACGATCGCCCGCGTCCGCCGCTCGTGCGTCGGATCCAGGAACGAGAAGAGGTAGCAGACGGCGAGCGCCTGTACCCCCTCCCTCCGAAGCCGCGTCACCTGGGTCCGGACCTGCGCCTCGTCGAGCGGGACGAGAACCCGGCCTCCGGCGTCGAGCCGCTCGACGATCCCGACGCGCCGGCGGCGCGGCGCCAGGAATGCGGGCGTCTCCGCGTCCATGTCGAGGTCGTACATGCGCGAGCGCTTCTGACGGCCGAGCTCTAGGACGTCCTCGAACCCCGCCGTCATGAGGACGCCCGTCACCGCCCCCGTCTGCTCGAGGACCGCATTGGTGGCGACGGTCGTGCCGTGGATGAAGCGCCGGACCCGGCCAGGCTCGGCGCCGGCCAGCGTGAGGACGCTGCCCACCGCATCGGCGACGCCGCGGAGCAGGTCCTTCGGCGTCGTCGGGACCTTGGTCAAGTGGAGGCGGCCGTCGTCGGCGAGGCCGACGATGTCGGTGAAGGTACCGCCGATGTCGACGCCGATCTGCACGCGCACCCCTCTCGGCGCTCCGCGCGGCCACCTCGGCCGAGCGCGCGTCGTCAGGATGGCACCGTCCCCCGGCCGAGACAAGCCGCCCCGCGTCTGCGCGTCGCCTCGCTCGCCGAATCGTCCCCGGGCCTGCGGTACCATGCCTGACGAAAGCGCCTCGAGATCTCACGTCATGTGGCAGCGGTTCAAGCGCTGGCTCTACCGGGGGCAGCGGCCCCACGCGCTGGCGCGGCTCCTCAATCGAGCCTCGGCGGCGGTGCACGCGAGCGGCGTGGCGCCGGACTGGCTCGTCACGCTCGACGTGGTGGGCCGCCGCTCCGGACGCACCATCTCCCTTCCGCTGGTGATCGTCCCTCTGGACGGCGCGCGATACCTCGTCTCGATGCTCGGAAAGGACGCCGCCTGGGTCCGGAACGTGCACGCCGCCGGCGGCCGCGCGGTCCTCCGCCACGGGCGGACGGAGCCCGTGCGGCTCGAGGAGCTCCCTGTCGAGGAGCGCGCGCCCGTTCTGAAGGCGTACTTGCAACGGGCGCCGGGCGCCAGGCCGCACATCGCGGTCGACAAGGACGCGCTCCTCGAGGAGTTCAGGGGGATCGCGGCAGGGATCCCCGTCTTCCGGGTGCTTCCCCCCGATGGCGGCCCCCGTCCCGGAGGCGACTAGGGCTTTCTCTCGCGACGCATCCCGAGTCGCACTTTCCCAATCCCGACGGCCAGGCAGATGAGGCCCGGCCAGAAGGTCAGGAACGCCAGCATGCCCGGTCCGACAGGATTCGGATTGGGATCCGGCCAGAGACCGATCGCCGCCGCGACGATGATGAACAGCAGCGGTCCGGTGCCGAAGACGAGGAGCCCGAGTCCCACCTGCACCAGTCGCACCTTGAGGTACGGACGCATCGGTCCCCCTCTTCCGGCGGGCGATCGGCCTGGTCGGCGCCCCGCGAGGCGCGCTTCAGCGGTCCAGCGGGTTGGCGGCCACCCGGGCGGCGAAACCGCGGCTGACGAGCTTCGCGGCCAGGCTGTCCGGCTTCCGTGCCGCCTGGTCCTGGAAGCACGCGACGAACTCCCCGGCCAGTCCGAGCCGCGGGTAGCGCGCCAGCACGTCAGGGCGGAGGTCCTTCGGAATGTCCTCGGTGCGCCGGCCCGAGATGTCCATGCCCGTGGAGAGCTCGAGGAGGTGTCCTTCGGGGTCCTCTTCCACGTCCACCGCGTCACACATGTGGCGCACGATGATCTGGGCCGTGCGGCGGCGGCGCTCGACCGGCCAGCCGGCCCCCGCGGCGAAGACCCAGGCGACGTGGCCTCCCGCCTCCTCGAACGGCACCAGGTGGCCGTCGAACTCCTTCACCAGGCCGAGGTCGTGGAGCAACGCCGCGACGTAGAGCAGCTCAGTGTCGAACGCGATCCCCCGCACCGTGCCGTATCCGGCGGCCCACAGGTACGAGCGGATCGAATGGTTCAAGAG
>DATBGA010000132.1:0-2159 GCA_036558225.1 Candidatus Methylomirabilota bacterium
CCGTACACCAACGACGATCCGGTGATCGCGCGGCGGCTCGAGGATCTCGGGTGCGCGGCGGTCATGCCGCTTGGCGCGCCCATCGGGTCCGGCCTGGGCATCCGGAACCCGCACAACATCGAGCTGATCCGGAGCCGCGCGCACGTCCCGGTCGTCGTGGACGCGGGGGTGGGGACGGCCTCGGACGTGGCGATCGCCTTCGAGCTGGGCGCCGACGGGGTCCTGCTCAACACCGCCGTGGCGCGGGCTCAGGATCCTGTCCGCATGGCACGGGCGATGCGCCACGCGGCCCTGGCGGGTCGCGACGCCTGGCTCGCGGGCCGGATGCCGCGGAAGTTCTACGCGGAGGCGTCGAGCCCGTGGGAGGGACGGATCCAGGCGGGACGGGAGCCCAGTCGCTGACGGGCTCCGCCCGGGAGCCGGGGCCGCTTCCGCGGCTCATGCTCGTGACGGACCAGCGGGCGACGCGTGGACGCGACCTGGTCGACGTCGTCGAGGCGGCGGTCGCGGGCGGAGTCGGACTCGTCCAGCTTCGGGAGCGAGACCTGCCGGAGGCGGAGACGGCGGCCCTGCTCCGCCGCCTGATCGAACGGCTCCGCGGGACCCCGGCGCGGCTCCTCGTGAACGGCCACCCGGCGCTCGCGCGCGCGTTCGGGGTGGGTCTTCACCTGCCGGCGGCTGCGCCGCCGGTGGCGGATCACCCGGCTCTCTACGGCCGCGCCGTTCACGACGAGGCCGAGGCCCGCCGGGCCATCGCCGAGGAGGTCTCCTACGTCGTGGTCGGCCCGGTCTTCACCACGGGGTCCAAGCCCGGCCATCTCGGGATCGGGCTCGATGCCCTCGCGAGCCTTGCCGCGATCGTCCATCCGGTGCCGGTCTTCGCGATCGGCGGCCTCACGCCCGAGCGCGCGGGGCCGATCCTCGGCGCCGACGCCCACGGTGTCGCGGTGCGGAGCGCGATCCTCGCCGCCGAGGATCCAATGCGTGCGTCGCGTGCGTTCGCCGACGTCCTTCCCTCGGAGGTCTGAGCGCTGGCCCTCACGGGACCCGGGCCAGCCCCCTCGACCGGGAGAGGATCGGAGATCCGGAGCTCCCCCGGCTCTTCGCGAGGCACCCCTCGAGGAGCGCGCGGTAGTGGGTGAAGCCCGGGACCTCGAGCCCCGGGACCTTCGCGGCATCATCCCACCGGCGGAGAGCGACGGCGTCCTGCCACCCGGCCCGGCGTTCGAACGCGCGGACGCCTCGGACGTCGAGCGGGCCCCCCTGGAGCTCGAGGCTCCGCGTGGACGCCGAGGATAGCCCGTCGGCGTAACCGGGCTCGACCGCGCACAGGTAGCGCTTGGCCCCCACATGGAGCCCGACGGGGCGCGCAACGTCCGGGTGGAAGTAGCGCCCCAGGAAGGCGCGCCTCTCGCCTCATGCCGGGCGTCCCGGCCTCGACCGGCCAGCGCGCCCTCGTCCGGGTCGGCCAGGAGGTGCCCGACATCGTGGAGGAGCGCCGCGGCGACGAGGGGTTCGGGGGCGCCGGCCACCACGGCTTGCCTCGCGGTCTGAAGCGCATGCTCCGACTGCGAGACGCACTCCACCGAGTAGTCGGCTCCGCCGCGGGCGTCGTACAGCGCCAGGATCGCGTCGACGATCACGGTCATCTCGCCTCCCCGGCGGCCGCCGACGCGGGGAGCCGGGCGCGCCCGGCGGCGCGCGTCAGCGAGGCCCCCCGGAGTGGACGGCCCGGGCCGGCCGCCTGCGAGAACCTGATGAAGCTGCGCACCTTCACCGCGAAGCGCCGCGGGACGTTGCCGACGGTCCAGCTCCACGCGAGGTGGGCCCGGGTCCGGCGCTCCAGCAGCGCCCGCCTGAGAGCCGTCGCGTCCCGCCCCTCGAACCGCGTCACCGCGCTCCCGACGTACGCGACGTCGTGCGCATCGCTGCTGCCGGTGACCGCCAGGCTCCACTCGGCGTTCCGGAAGGCGGCCCAGGCGTCGTAGACCCGCGCCGAGAATCCGGAGTTGTTGACGACCTCGATGGCGTCGAGCGCCAGGTCGCCTATCAGATCGGTCAGACAACGCGCGCCGTGGTCCCGACGTTCATCGGATGACAGGGATGGGCCACGACGGCCAGCCCTCCCTGGGCGTGGATACGCTCGATCGTGGTCAGGG
>DATBGA010000133.1:0-12075 GCA_036558225.1 Candidatus Methylomirabilota bacterium
TCGACGACGGCTCGACCGACCGGACGCCGGCGATCCTCGCCGACGCCGCCCGGCGGGATCCGCGCGTGCGGCTGCTCCGGGTCGAGGGTCCGCCCCGGGGGTGGACCGGCAAGAGCTTCGCCCTCGACTCCGGCGTGGCCCTCGCGCGCGGAGGCTGGCTCTGCTTCACGGACGCCGACACGGTGCATGCCCCGGACTCGATCGGGCGCGCGCTGGGATTCGCGGAGACGCACGGCGTGACACTCCTGTCGCTGACCAGCCGACAGCTCACGCGCTCATTCTGGGAGCGGGTCGTCCAGCCGGTCGTCTTCGGGCTCCTCGATCAGTGGTTCCCGCTCGGGCGAGTGAACGACCCCGCCTCGCCGCTCGCGGCGGCGAACGGGATCTTCATCCTCGTCGCGCGGGACGCCTATCTGGCCGCGGGCGGTCATCGCGCGGTGGCCGGCGAGGTGCTCGAGGACGTCGCGCTCGCGCGGCGCGTGAAGGCGGGCGGCGGGCGCATCGCGTTCGTCGACGGCGCCGATCTCGTCGCGGCCCGGATGTACGCGGACCTCGGGGAGATCCGGCGCGGGTGGACGAAGAACCTCTACCGGCTCCGGGGCCGGCGCCCGCTCGCCGCCCTGGCGTCGCTCCTCGAGCTCGGGCTTACCCTCGTCTGGCCGGCGGCGGGCTGCGTCGTGGCACTGGTCGCGGGCCCGACCGGGTCCGGCTGGCTCGCCGTCCTCGCCCTCGCGCTGGTCCTCGGAGCCGAGGTCCCGTTCCGGGCCCGGCGCGGGGACGACCCCCGCTGGAGCCCCACCGCGCCGCTCGGCGCCGCGCTAGTCGCCGTTTTTCTTCTCGAATCGGCCGCTCGGGACTGGCTGGGGCTCGGCGTCCGCTGGAAGGATCGCCGGTATACTTGAAGCTGCGACCCTGCCGGGTCGCGATCCCTCTAAAGATGAGATGCCCGAGCCCATGAAGACACCGGAGACCCCCACGGTCGCCGTCACGCGGCGGTTCACCTTCTCGGCTGCCCACCGCTACGCGCGCGCCGAGTGGTCCGACGCGGAGAACCGCGCGCACTTCGGTGCGCTCGCGTCGATCCACGGCCACACGTACACGCTGGACGTGACCGTCCGCGGGCCGATCGATCCCCGGACCGGCATGGCCGTCGATCTCGAGGAGCTCAAGCGGGTGGTGGGCGAGACCGTGCTCTCGCGCTTCGACCACGCCTTCGTCAACGACGATCCCGCGTTTCCGCCCGGCGTTCTGCCGACGACGGAGAACCTCGTGCGCGTCGCGTGGGACCTCCTGGCCGCGAAGCTCGGCGCGGATCGGCTCGCGAGTCTCCGCCTCTGGGAGGATCCGACGCTCTACGTCGACTATCGGGGCGAGGCCTGAGGGCGGGCCGTGGCGACGATGGAGCTCACCAAGGTCCTCCGGTTCTCGGCGGCCCACCGCCTGACGAGCCCGGCCCTCTCGCGGGCGGAGAATCGCCGGGTCTACGGACCGTGCGTCCGCGATCACGGTCACAACTACGCGCTGGAGGCGACCGTGCGCGGGGTCGTGGACGCGGACGGGATGGTCATGGATGTCGCCGTCCTCGAGCAGGCGATGCGGACGGTCGTCGATCTCGTGGACCACCGGGACCTCGGGCGCGACGTTCCCGCGCTTGCCGGCACGGTCACGACGGGCGAGAATCTCGCCGCGACGTTCTACTGGATGATCGCCCGGGCGCTGCCCTCGGGCCGTCTCGTCCGGGTGGCCGTCGTCGAGACGGATAACAACCGGTTCGAGTGCGAAGCGACGGGGGAGACGCCATGAAGGAGCTGGTCGAGAGCATCCTGCGCGAGCTCGGGGAGGATCCGAAGCGCGAGGGCCTCGAGAAGACCCCGGCGCGGGTCGAGTCGATGCTGCGGTTCCTCACGTCGGGCTACCAGCAGGACGTCGGGGAGGTCCTGAACGGAGCGGTCTTCGCCGAGGACCACTACGACCAGATGGTGCTGGTGAAGGACATCGACTTCTACTCGCTGTGCGAGCACCACCTGCTGCCGTTCTTCGGGAAGGCGCACGTCGCGTACGTCCCGGATCGGAAGATCCTCGGGCTATCGAAGCTCGCGCGCCTCGTCGAGATGTTCAGCCGCCGGCTCCAGGTCCAGGAGCGCCTGACCACCCAGGTCGCGCAGGCCCTCCACGACGCGCTCCTGCCGAAGGGGGTCGGCGTCGTGATGGAGGCCACGCACCTCTGCATGCTGATGCGGGGGGTCGAGAAGCAGAACTCGAAGGCCGTGACCTCGGCGATGCTCGGCACCTTCCGGGACTGTCCGATGACCCGCAGCGAGTTCGTGGAGCTGCTCAAGGGCCGGAGCTCGCTCATTTGAGGCTTGCCGGCCAGGTCGCCCTCGTCAGCGGGGCGAGCCGCGGCATCGGACGGGCGGTCGCGCTCGCCTTCGCTCGGGAGGGCGCCCGAGTGGCCCTCCTGGCGCGGGGACGCGACGATCTCGAGGGCGTGGCCGGAGCCATCGAGGCCGGTGGGGGCTCGGCGCTCGTCCTGCCGGGCGACGCCGCGGCGGAGGGCACCGCTTCACGCGCGGTGGAGGCGGTCCTCGCGCGGTTCGGCCGGGTAGACTGCCTCGTCACGGCGCAGGGCGCGGGCACGTTCGGGCCCCTGGAGACGTCTCGCACCGAGGACTGGGACGCGATGCTGCGCGCCAACCTGACCGCGACGTATCTCCTGTGCCGGGCCGCCCTCCCGCCGATGCTGGCGGCGGGCCGGGGGACCATCATCGCCCTGGCGTCGCTGGCCGCGGTGCGGGCGATCCCCGGGTGCGCTGCGTACACCGCGTCCAAGGCGGGCGTCCTCGGGCTGGTGCGGGCGCTCGCCGCCGAGGTGCGGGCCCGGGGCGTGCGCGTGGCGGCGCTCTCCCCCGGGGCGGTGGACACCCCCTTCTGGGACGGGATCCCGAGCCCGCCCGACCGCGGCCGGATGCTGAGGCCCGAGGCGGTCGCCGAGGCCGCCCTCCTGATGGCCGCCCAGCCCCCCGGGACGTTCGTCGAGGAGATCGTGCTCGCGCCGACGCCGGGGGTGTTGTGACCAGCGGCCCGGGGAGCCCGGCCGGGCCGGGGCGCGCGCTTTTGCTATAATGCAGTCAGATCGCTGCGAATCCCGCGTGGCGCGGCATTGGACAACTAGAGGAGGCCAGGAATGGTCACGTTGACGGAGACAGCCGCCAAGAAGGTCGAGACGCTCCGACTCGAGGAGGGCAAGCCCGAGTGGGGGCTGCGGCTGCGCGTGGTCGGGGGCGGCTGCTCGGGGTTCTCGTACGAGCTCGGGTGGGAGGATGCCGCGCAAGCGGGCGACCAGGTCATCGAGTCTGGCGGCGTCAAGGTCTACGTCGACCCCGACAGCGTGCAGTACGTGGGCGGGGCCCAGATCGACTACGTCGACAGCCTGTATGGCTCCGGCTTCTCGATCAACAACCCCAACTCGAAGGGCAGCTGCGGCTGCGGTCACTCCTTCCAGGCCTGATCGTCCGTCCTTCGGGAATGGGCGGGCGCGGGCGGTAGGGGAGGCGACGTGCGGATCCCGGTCGCGCTCTTCGCGCGATTCCGCGAGGCGGTCGGCCGCGGCCGGGTCGAGGTCGAGGTGGCCGACGGGGCGACCGTCGAGGACGTCTGGACGGCCCTCGCCACCGCGCATCCCGCGCTGACCCGCTACCGGCCGCATACGCTGTTCGCGGTCGGCACCGACTACGTCGAAGCGGACTACCCCGTGCGCGCCGGCGAAGAGGTCGCGTGCTTTCCTCCCGTCAGCGGCGGGACCGACTAATGTACCGGGTCGTCGAGGAGCCGCTGTCGGCCGACGCCGTCGCCCGCGCGGTCACCGTTCCAGAGGCCGGCGGCGTCGCCGTCTTCCTGGGCGTCGTGCGGAACCTGACGGCCGGCCGGCGGGTCGTGGCGCTCGAGTACGAGGCCCACGTGCCCATGGCCGAGGCCAAGCTCAAGGAGATCGGCGAGACGGTCTACCGGCGGTGGCCCGGCGTGCGGCAGGTGGTGATCCTGCACCGGATCGGCCGGCTCCTCGTCGGCGAGGCGAGCGTGGCGATCGGCGTCTCGGCCGCGCACCGCCAGGACGCATTCGAGGCCTGCCAGTTTGCGATCGACACGGTCAAGCGGATCGTTCCCATCTGGAAGCGCGAGCTGTTCGAGGACGGATCCGCCTGGGTCGGGCTCCAGGGCGAAACGCCGCCGCCGGGGTGGAACGCCGGCGATGGTCGATGACAGGCGAGCGCCTGACCCCGCGCCGTCGCGCCTCTCTGCCGCCGTGCGGGAAGCGGTGGCGCGCCGTCGGCTTTTCGATCCCGGAGAGCACGTCCTCGTAGGCGTCTCGGGCGGCCCCGACTCGGTCGCCCTCCTGCACGCGCTCGTCCTCCTCCGCTCCGAGTACGCGCTCGGGCTCACGGTCTGCCACGTTCATCACGGGCTCCGGCCGGAAGCCGACGGAGATGCCGCCTTCGTGGAGGCGCTGGCCGCTCGCCTGGGCTGCCCGGCCCGGGTGGCTCGGGTCGTGGTCCCGCAGGGCGGGGGCCGGTCTCCCGAGGAGGCGGCCCGTCTCGCGCGCCATGCGGCGCTGGCCCGCGCCGCGCGCGCGATCGGTGCGAGCCGCATCGCGCTCGGTCACACCGCCGACGACCAGGTCGAGACCGTCTTCATGCGAATGCTCGAGGGGGCGGGGCCCCGCGGCCTCGCGGGCATCCCGGCGCGCCGGGGCCGGATCGTCCGGCCCCTCCTCGAGGTCGACCGCGCGACGGTCCGAGCTCATCTCGCCGCCCACGGGCTCGCGTCCGTGGATGACGCGACGAACCGGGACACGAAGTTCCTCCGGAACCGGGTGCGCCACGAGCTCCTGCCACTCCTTACCGCGCAGGCGGGCCAGCGCGTGCCCGACGCGCTCCGCCGCGTGGCCCGGGCCTCGCGGGAAGCGGTGGAGGCGCTGGACGCGCTCGTGCGGCCCCGGGTGGCCGCGCACCTCGCGCGGACGCCCGTGGGCTGGCGACTCGCGCTCGCCGCGCTCGACGGTCTCCCGGCCGGCGCCGTGAAGGCGGCGGTGCGCCTGGCCCTCGTGGAGGTCGCGGCCGCGGATCGCCTGGGGAGCGGGCTGCGCGCGCCGCATCTCGACGCGCTCGCCGGCCTGGTGACCGCGCCGACCGGGGCGCGGGTACGCCTGCCCGGGGGCGTCGTCGTCGAGCGCGGTCGCGACGCGCTCTGGGTGCTTCGAGGGGAGGCGCCGGGCGAGCCGGAGGCGCTGGCGATCCCGGGCCACGCACGGGCGGGGGCCCTGGTCGGCGTGACGGCCGCGATCCACGCGCCCGGGCCGGACCGCGCGGACGAGCCGGCCTGGGAGGCCTGGTTCGACGTCGATGCGCTCGGTCTCGGCCCGGTCGCCGGCGGGTCTGCCGCCGGCGGTCTGCTGGTTCGGCCGCGCCGAGCGGGAGAGCGCATGGTGCCCTTCGGCGGGAGCGAGCCCGTGCGACTCGCGAAGCTGCTCGGCGCGGCGGGCGTGCCGCGGCACGCGCGTCTCCGCTGGCCGGTCGTCGTCCGCGACGGCGAGGTCCTGTGGCTCGTCGGCGTGCGGCGGAGCGCGACGGCGCCCCTCACGCCCGCGACGCGCGTTGCACTTCGCCTCCACGCCGCGCGGCAGAGTCCCCCTGGCCTTCCTAGCCGCGACGCCGTATGATACGGCCCCGTTCTCCACGGGAGCCCGAGGCAGTCGAATCCACCCACTCGGCGCAGGAGGGGCCAGGCGTGCACGTCCGCGTCGCGCTCGGCCCCCGCTAGCGCCCGCCGGCGGCTCGCGCCCCTTGCCGTCCCGTCCCGACCCTCGCCCCGTGGTCCTCATCGTCGACGACGAGCCGGGTGTGCGCGCGTCCGTGAAGATGGTGCTCGACGGTGTCTGCGACGTGCTGGAAGCCCCGGACGGGCCCGCCGCGATCGAGACCGTCAGGAACGGGGACGTGGACGTGTGTCTTCTCGACGTGAGGCTCCCCGGGATGGAGGGGATCGAGGTTCTGGAGCGGCTCAAGCGCCTCGACACCGGTCTGGAAGTGGTCCTCGTCACCGCCGTCCGCACGGTTCGCACCGCGGTGGAGGCGATGAAGCTCGGCGCCTACGACTACCTGACCAAGCCGTTCGCGGCGGACGACCTCCGAGGGGTGGTCAATCGCGCCCTCGAGCGACGGGCGCTCCAGCGGGAGGTCCGCTATCTCCGGGACGAGCTGGCGCGCCACGAGGGCTTCGATCAGCTGGTCGGGCGATCTCCGGCGATGCGCCGCGTGTACGAGCTCGTGCGGCAGATCGCCGACACCACGGCGACGGTGCTCATCACCGGCGAGTCCGGCACCGGCAAGGAGCTGATCGCGCGGGCGATCCACCGGCAGGGAAGCCGCCGGGACCGGCCCTTCGTGGCCGTGAACTGCGCCGCCTTGCCGGCCGAGCTGCTCGAGTCGGAGCTGTTCGGGCATGAGCGGGGCGCCTTCACGGGCGCGTACGCGCGGAAGCTCGGGAAGTTCGAGGTGGCGCACACGGGCACGCTGCTCCTGGACGAGGTCGGGACGCTCCGGGTCGACCTCCAGCCCAAGCTCCTGCGAGCCCTCCAGGAGCGCGAGATCGAGCGGGTGGGGGGAGGTCGCGCCATCCGGATCGACGTGCGCATCATCGCGGCCAGCAACACGGACCTGCGCCAGGCGGTGGCCGCGGGACGCTTCCGGGAGGACCTGTTCTACCGGCTCCACGTGGTGCCGATCGCGGTGCCGCCCCTTCGCGAGCGGCGGGAGGACGTGGCGCCTCTGGCCCGCCACTTTCTCGCGAAGTACGCTCGCCAGTTCGGGAAGGCGGTGACGGACTTGTCGCCGGGCGCCCTCGAGGCCCTCGAGCGCTACCACTGGCCCGGCAACGTCCGCGAGCTCGAGAACATCGTGGCGCGCTCCGTCGCGCTGGCGGCCGAGCCGGTCGTCCAGCTCGACCAGATTCCCCTCGACGTGGCCCTGGCCCCGGCCGAGGCCACCGCCGAGAACCAGCTCAACCTGCGCGAAGCCCGCCACGAGGTCGAGCGGCTGCTCATCCTGCGGGCGCTCGACCGGGCGGGCGGCAACCAGACGGTCGCCGCGCGCCTCCTGGGGATGCACCGGAACACGCTGCTGGTGAAGCTCGCCCAGCTCGGCCTGCGCGCGCCGGAGGCGGGCGGCGCTCAGCCGGCCAGCAGCTCGTAGCAGACGCTCCAGAGCCGCGCCAGGTCGACCAGCCCCTTCCAGGCGGGCGCCTGACCCTCGACGTGGCCGATCAGCCCCACGAGCACCAACCGCGACCGGCCGGGCGCCGCCGCCGCGAGCCGCAGGCTCTCGGTGAACGGGATCGCGGGGTCCTCCTTACCGTGGACGAGGAGGAGCCGGGCTCGCCCTCGCCCGAGATGCCGCGCGGGGGACAGCGTCGCGAGAAGCTCCCGCGTCTCCGAGGGGAGGGCGTCGAGGAGCACGTCGACCCGCGCCGGCTCGCGATTCTGGAGAAGCGCCAGCACCGCCCGCGCCCCCGGGCCGGTGTCCGGACCGGCCGCGCGACCCTGAAGCGCCTCCACGACGTCGGCGCGGTCCCGCGCATCGGGCACGAGGTCGAGGTTCCGAGCGAGGAACGGCCCGGCCAACGCGGGATCGACGACCGAGCGCCCCGCGATCGCGCCGAAGGCGTAGGCGCCGGTCGTGAAGTACCGGACCAGCTCCCGCGCTTCCGCGTAGCCGCCGAGCGCCACGACGAGGCGAACCTGCTCCGCCAGCCGGGGATCCTCCAGGGCGAGGGCCACGGGGGTGAGCCCGACGCTCACCGCGATGACGGCGACCGGCCCGGGTCGCACGGACGGGTGCTGGGTGAGACGCTCGAGCGTGTCGCGGACGACCAAGGCGTCGTCCGGTCGGAGGCGCTGCGCCCGGAGCTCGGGGAGCTCGGGGACGGCCACGGCGAACCCGGCGCGGGCGAGGCGGTCCGCGGTCCAGGCGAGGCGGGAATCGCGCTTCCCCTCGGGCGTGAGGCCGTGGACCAGGACGAGCCCGGGCCAGGGGCCGAGCTTCCGGCCGCCGGGTCGCCAGAGATCCGGCGGCGGGCCAGCCGCCGCGCCGGCGCCGACGAGGGGCTCGAGGACGGGCGGAGGCGTGCCGCGGGACAGCCAGGGGCGCTGGCCCTCGGTCAGGAACTCGACGAGGAAGCACAGGCCGGTCCAGCCGGCCCAGGCGCGCAGCCCTACCGGGGCAGCGAGCAGGATGAGGAGCGCCGCCAGCGCCCAGGCCTGGAGAAGTCGCCCGACGGGCCGTCGGACGATCATGAGACGGCGCGGGCGCGACATAGGCCCGCGCGGCGGGTCAGACGAGCTGGTCCGGTCGTCGGAGGTCGGCGCCCGGCGCGCCTACCGCGCCGGGTTGATGCATTTGACGAGGCACCACCCGCGCAGCATGTTGACGCGGCGGACCACCTCGGGCGTGAGGCCGACGGTTTTCAGCAGGGGATCCAGGACCAGGTTGGTCTTCCAGCCGAGGTGCGCGCAGACGGGCGCCAGCGCGTCCTCGATGCGGCGCATCACCGGGTTCCGGCTCCGGAAGTGGTTCAGGATGACGATCGTGCCCCCGGGCTTCGTGACCCGCCGCATCTCCCGGAGCACCGCCACGGGGTCGGGCACGGCGCTGATGACGTAGGTCGCGAGCGTGGCGTCGAACTCCCCGTCCCCGAAGTCGAGCGCCGAGGCATCCATCACCTTCAAGGTGACGCTGCTCATGCGCAGCTCCTGGACCTTGTCCTGGGCCTTCCGGAGCATGCCCTCCGACAGGTCGATCCCGACGAGGTTCACGTCCCGCGGGTACAGCGGCAGGTTCAGGCCCGTGCCGATGCCGACCTCGAGCACCCGTCCCTTGAGTTCGGGGCCGACCATCCTCAGCCCGGCGATGCGGCCTGGCTCGAAGATTTTCTTGAAGAGGAAGTCGTAGACCGGTGAATAGAAGTCGTACGCTCGCCGGACTTGGCCTTCCTCTAGCGAAACGTCCACTCTGCCCCCTCTGCGTCCTGATTCGGACGCACAACACGTCGGTTCTATCACGCTCCTCCCGACCTGCCAAGGGAGAATTTTCCCCGTGGACACGGACACATCCATGAGGTCGGCGGCGCGGAGGGCTAGGACGGTCTGAGAAAGCGGAGGAACAGCGTGGCCAGACCCAGGAAGGAGAGAAAGCCCGAGCAGTCCGTGAACGTCGTGACCACCACGCCCGTCGCCACCGCCGGGTCGACCCGGAGCATCTTCAGCGCGACGGGCACGAGCGTTCCGGCCAGGGCGGCGACCAGCATGTTGGTGATCATCGCCACTCCCAGGATGACGCCCAGGAGGGGATCGCCCTTCCAGAAGTAGGCGATCAGGCCGGCGACCGTGCCGGCGCCCGCGCCGTTCGCGAGGCCGATCAGAGCCTCCCGAAGCAGCACCTTGCGGGTGTTGGCCAGCGTGAGATCGCCGAGCGCCATGGCGCGGACGATCACGGTGAACGTCTGGATACCGGCGTTCCCGCCCATGCCGGCCACGATGGGCATGAAGACGGCCAGGGCGGCCAGGGTCTGGATCGACGGCTCGAAGAGCCCGACCACCGTGGCTGCCAGCACCGCCGTCGGAAGGTTCACGAGGAGCCAGAACAGTCGCCGCCGGACGACCTTGCCGGTGGGGTCGAAGATCGTCTCGTCGGCCGAGACGCCGCCCAGGCGGTGGATGTCCTCGGTCGCCTCCTCGTGGATGACGTCGATCACGTCGTCGATGGTGACCGTGCCCAGCAGGCGGTGGTTCCGATCCACGACCGGCACCGCGAGGAGGTGGTGTTTGGTAACCAGGCGGGCGACCTCCTCCTGGTCGGTGTCGGCGGTGACGCTCACGACGTCGGTCCGCCGGATGGCGTGGACCGGCGTCGCCGGGTCGGCCGTGATGAGCCGTCGCAGGGGGACGACGCCGACCAGATGATCGTGGTTGTCGACGACGTAGACGTAGAAGACGCCCTCGCGCGTCACCGACTTCCGCACGTGGTCCAGCGCCTGCCCGACGGTCATCTCCTCGTGGACGGCGATGAACTCGGGCGTCATGATGCCGCCCGCAGTCGATTCGCCGTACTGGAGGAGCTCCTGGATCTCCTCCGCCTCGGCCGGCGGCATCTCGTGGAGGATCCGAGAGGCCTGCTCCTCGGGCAAGGTCTCGACGACGTCCGCCGCCTCGTCGGGCGGCATCTGATCGAGGATGCGGGAGACCTCGCTCTGGTCGAGCGCCTCCATCAGGGCCCGGCGGCTTCCGTCGTCCATCTCGTAGAGGACGGTGCCCGCCTCCTCCCGTGGAAGCTGGCGCAGTATCGTGACCTGGTCGGGCAGCTCCAGCTCCCGGAGCGCCCCCGCGAGGTCCGCCGGGTGCGTCCCGATCAGGAGGGTCGCGAGCCCGTCCCGGTCGCTGTCCTGGAGCCGCCGGCGGATCTCCTCGAGGAGGTGGCCGGTGTCCTGGACTTCCATCGCCCAAGCCTTACGGGCGGAACTGAGGCGGCGTGGTTGGCGGAGGGGTGACGGTGGGCCTGGCCCCTGAGGAGGGACCGGGCCGCCGGGTCCACTTCACGAAGCGGGACGCCAGGCTGGCCAGGGCCGCGGCGAGCGCCCCGGTTGCCGCCGAGGCGATCGTGACGACGGCCACGGATGCGGAGAGCTGCCAGTGGAGGAAGCGGACCGTGACGGCGTCGGGATTCTGGAAGGCAAAGACGGCGACCGCGAGCAGGAGGATCGCGACGATCGCCAGGAGTGTCTGCATCGACTAGGAGCGGATGAGGTCCTGCGCGCCCGCCGTGCCCCGCTTGACCAGCTCGAGCTGGCCGTCCGGGAACGCCCCCTTGACCACCCCGAGCGCCGGGACCTGGTCGGACACCCACACGGTGCCGTTCCGGTGCGGCGCCTTGACGGCGGTGAAGCGCCCGGCCGGGACCGTGACCTCTTCGGACGTGCCTTGCACGCTCGCCTGGCGGAGCGGCCGGAGGCCGCTCTCCGCCGTGGGGATGACGCCCTTCTTGTCGCGAATGACGCTCTTGAGCGCCTTGCCCGAGGCGCGGTCCACCGTGATCTGGGTGACGGAGAGAGGCTTCCCGTCGGCCGTCGGCGCGGTCACGATCTGGAGCACGTAGCTCTTGGCGTCCCCCTTCACGACGGAGTAGGTGACGAAGATCGGGTTGGGCGCCGACGCCTCGCGGTCGACCGACCAGGTCGCCGCCGCCCCTCCGGCGCCGGGCTGCTTCACGAGCACGGGGACGTCCACCTTGGCCGCGGACCGCCATTCGTACGTCGCCCAGCCGCCGACCGCCGGGCCCTGCGCGGCCGCGTCGACGGCCACGCCGAGCGTCAGGACCACCAGGAACGCCAGGCCGCGCAGATCGAGCCCCGTTCGTCGCATCAGCGTCCCCTCACGAGGAAGTGAGCGCGCCGGTTGACTGCCCAGGCCAGCTCGTCGTGGCCGACATCGACCGGCTGTTGCTCACCGTAGGAAATGGTGTCCACGCGGCTCGCGTCCACACCGAGCGCGACCAGGTAGGCCTTGGCGGCCTGGGCTCGCTGCTCGCCGAGCGCGAGGTTGTACTCGACGGTCCCGCGCTCGTCGGCGTGACCCTCGACGGTGACGGCGAACTGCGGGTTCGCCTTGAGGGCCTGGGCCAGTTCGTCCAGGCTGGCCTTGGCCTCGTCGGTGAGGCTGTACTGATCGAACTGGAAGTTGATGTCCCGGAGCGCCGAGCGCAGCGAGGGCGGAAGCGCCGCCGGCGGGATGGCCGCGACCGCGCCCGGTCCCGCGCCCGCACCCGGCGCGCCCGCCCCGCCCGCACCGGGGCCGCCTGCGCCCGGGCCACCCGCACCAGGGCCACCGGCGCCGGGCGCGCCCGCTCCACCGGCTCCTGGCGCCCCGCCCGCGCCCGGCGCGCCCGCCCCGCCCGCACCGGGGCCGCCCGCCGCGCCACCGGCTCCGGGTCCGCCCGCACCGGGGCCGCCGGCGCCCGGCGCGCCTGCCGC
>DATBGA010000134.1:0-23212 GCA_036558225.1 Candidatus Methylomirabilota bacterium
ACGATGGCCGCCCAGGACTGGCTCGACATGCTGGCGGGGAAGCTGAACGGCCAGGTGGCCTTCATGTCCGGGAAGCTCAAGCACAAGGGCGACATGAGCCTCCTCATGCGCCTGCCCAGCCTCTTCGGGATCTGAGATCGCCGCCTGGCGAGCGTCCGTCGCCGCGACGGGGTGGGTGAGGTGAGCGCCCGCCCGGACACGCTCGGCGAGCCGTACGCGGAGTGGGCGGCGCGGCTGTTCGACCCCTCGGCGCGCCACGGTAAGCCGACGGCGCTCCGGGGGATCCGCGTCCTGGACCTCTCGGTCATCATCTTCGGTCCGGCCACCGCGGACTTCCTCGGCGAGCTGGGGGCGGAGGTGATCAAGGTCGAGATGCCGGGGCAGGGCGACGTCACGCGCTTCCTCGGCCACGCGGGCTGCTTCTGGAAGAACGTGTCGGTCGCGTTCTTCCCCCAGAACCACGGCAAGTACCACGTCGGCGTGGACCTCCACCACGCCGAGGGGCAAGCTCTCATCCGCCGGCTGGCGGCCCGCTCGGACGTGCTCGTCGAGAACTTCAAGCCCGGCACGACCGAAGCGAAGTGGGGGCTCGGATACCGCCAACTCCGAGAGATCAACCCCCGGCTGATCTACGTCGCGAACACGGGCTTCGGCCAGTGGGGCCCCTTCGCCGAGGGTCGCGCCTCCTACGACGGCCTCGCGCAGGCGGTGTCCGGGCTCGTCGCGATCTCGGGGTTCGAGGGCGCGCTGCCGATCAAGTCGGGCAACTACCTGGGCGACTGGTTCGGGGCCTGCCTCTCGGCCATGGGGGCGCTGGCCGCGCTGCGCTGGCGCGACCGCACCGGCGAGGGCCAGTTCGTCGAGATGGCGCAGTGCGAGGGGCTCGTGCGGGCGCTCGACTGGACGTGGCTCTACGCGGGCCTGACGGGGCGCGACCGGGCGAGGACCGGCAACCGCGATCCCGTCTTCGCGCCGTCGGGCATCTACGAGTGCCGAGACGGCCACGTAGCCCTCGTCGCGGGGACGGACGCGGAGTTCCGAGGTCTCGCCGACGCGCTCGGGCATCCGGAGCTCGCCGTCGACGGGCGGTTCGCCACGGCCGACGCCCGCCGCCGGCCGGCCCACGCGGACACGCTCGACGCGCTCATCCGGCCCTGGTGCGCGGGACGGGCTCGGGCCGACGTCGAGGCGGCGGCGCGGCGCCATGGCTTCGCGGCGGCCGCGGTCAAGAGCGCCCGCGACCAGTACGTGGACGCGCACTTCCGGGCGCGGGGGAGCGTCGAGGAGCTGGACGATCAAGTCTACGGCCGGGTCGTGGACTACGGTCCGGCCCCGCAGCTCTCGGCCACGCCGGCCCGCCACACGTGGGCGGGGCGGCCGGTGGGCTGGCACAACCGCCACGTGCTCCAAGGGATCCTCGGGCTCCCGGACTCGGAGATCGCCGACCTCGAGCGGCGCGGCATCGTGGGGCGCTGGAGCGATCGGCGAGGTGCGAAGCCGCCGGACGACTGGTCCGGCGAGGGCGACCGCCTGTGACCGAGCCCGCGGGCGGGCCGGCCGCGCGGTGGGCGGACTGGGCGCGCGCGGCGGAGGACCCGCGGCGCGCGGCCGAGAAGCCGGAGTCCCTCGACGGGCTGCTCGTGCTGGACTGCGCCGTCTCCCACTACGGCGGCCACGTGCTCGGCGGGTTCCTGGGGGAGCTCGGCGCCGAGGTGGTCAAGCTCGAGCCGCCGGGGGGAGACCCCGCCCGCGCGTGGGGCCCCGCCGACGCCGGGGTCCGCGGCGAAGGCCTCGCCTACCTCGCGGAGGGACGGAACCGCTACTACGCGACGCTGGATCTCGCGTCGACGGAGGGCCAGGCGCTCTTCCGTCAGCTCGTTGCGCAGGCCGACGTCGTCATCGAAGGTTTCCCGCCGGAGCAGATGGACGCGTGGGGGATCGGGTACCGCCAGCTTGCCCCGCTCAACCCGCGCCTGGTCTACGTAGCGCTCTCTACCCACGGCCAGTTCGGCCCGCGCTCGGAAGGCAGCGGTCCGGAGTACGACCTGATCGACCAGGCCCTGTCCGGTCTCGCGTACATCACCGGCGAGCCCGGCGAGGGCCGGCCCGAGGCGGGGCCGACCCGCGTCGGGAGCTGGATCAGCGCGTACGCGCAGGCCGCGTGGGCCGGCGTGGCGACCCTGGGCGCGCTTCACTGGCGGGAGGCGTCGGGCCGGGGCCAGATGATCGACGTCTCCGGCGCCGAGGCCCTGATGCGCTACCTCGAGTACACGCTGCTCCTCTACCACGGGAGCCGCGAGGTGCGCGAGCGGCTGGGCGGGATGGACGTCGCGGTGTCGGTGTACACGTTCATTCCGGTGAAGGACGGCTGGGCCTTCATTGCGGGATACACGGATCCCAACTTCGGGGCGATCTGCCGGATCATGGGCCGCCCCGAGCTGGCGCAGGACCCGCGGTTCCGGACGACACTCGACCGGACGCAGCCCGACAAGCGCGCGGCGCTGCGGGACGAGATCGCCCGCTGGTCGGTCGACTACACGGCCAGCGAGATCCTCGCCAAGGTGCTGGCGGATCCCGGGCCGGGGACGGTCGTGTTCGGGCCGGTGAACCTCCCGACCCAGACGCTGGCCGAGGAACACTGGTGGGAGCGAGGGTGCTTCGCCCGTGTCGACGACCCCGTCTACGGACCGCTCACGCTCGCGGCGCCGGCCTGGCGGATGACGCGCACCCCGCCCCGCCTGAAGGTACCGGGCCGTCCCGCCGGCTTCCACACCGCGCACGTCTACGCGCGGCACCTCGGGCTCGGGCCGACTCGCCTGGCCGAGCTGCGGGCTCGGGGTATCATCTAGCGGGGAGGGCGCACGAATGCCGGAGACGACGCACGCGGCGGGAGCGGTGGAGAGCCTCGCCGCCGAGTGGACACGGGCATTGACGCGAACCGTGCGGGCGCTCGAGATGGCCGCCGCGCCGGAACCCGAGATCGGGCGCACGCCGAAGCAGGTGGTCTACCGGCGGAACAAGGCTCGGCTCTACCGCTACCAGTCGGCGCGTACGCGGCCCGTGCCGGTCCTGTTCGTGCCGAACCTCGGCATCAGCCGGCCCTCGATCTTCGACCTCCAGCCCGGGTCGTCCTTCGTCGAGCACATGTGCGGCCTCGGGTACGACTTCTACCTCCTCGACTGGGGCGTGTACGGCGAGGAGGACAATGGGCTCACCGTCGACGAGTGCGTCACGCGAATCATTCCGAGGGTGGTTCGCAAGGTGCTGGAGACGTCCGGCGCCGACGGCCTCGCCGTGATCGGCTACTGCATGGGGGCGCCGCTCTCGGTGTCGTTCGTCGCCCAGCATCCCGACGTGCCGGTCCGCGCGTACGTCAACATGGCCGGGCCCATCGACTTCGCCCGGGCGGGGCTCTTCGCGCGGTGGCTCGACAAGCGCTTCTACGACGTGGACCGGGTCGTCGACACGGTGGGGGCGATCCCCGCCGACTGGGTCAAGGCGGGCTTCAAGCTCCTCCGCCCGACCATGGACGTGACGACCGCGCTTAACCTCTGGTGGAACCTGGACAACCCGCGCTACGTCGCGGGGTACCAGGCGCTCTCGCGGTGGGCGAACGAGTACGTGCCCTTCCCGGCCGAGTTCTTCCGGCAGTGGGTCAAGGACTTCTACCAGGACAACCGTCTCGTCCAGGGGACACTCCGGCTCGGGGGCGAGCCCGTCGACCTCGGCCGGGTTCGCTGTCCGCTCCTCGTGGTCGGAGCCCGGGAGGACTACATCGCGCCGCCGGCCTGCGTCCGGGCCCTGGTCGACCACGCGGGGAGCGCGGACAAGAGCTACGTCGAGCTCCCCGGGGGCCACATCTCCCTGATCGCGGGGCGCTCCGCCGCGGTGCACTGCTGGCCCCGGGTGTCCGACTGGCTGGCCGTCCGGCTCGGGTAGGGGGCCGGCGCACGACGCAACGCTTCCGGGTCATGACGCAACGTGGCATACTGAGGCCGCTGACATGACCGCTCAGAACCCGGTCCAGGACGCGTTCGAGATCTGGAAGAAGGCCCTGGAGGACGGCACCCAGGCCTGGGTGCGTACCCTTGGCCAGGCTTCCCCGCCGCACTCGCCTCCGGGAGGGCCCGACTTCAGCCAGTTCTGGCGCCCCATCCTCGGCCAGGGGATGGAGATCTGGCAGCAGGCCGCGAAGCAGGGGGGCGTGAGCCCGGAGTTCGCCCAGCAGTGGAAGGCGTTCCTCGACCAGTGGATCGACGTCTGGTCGAAGGCGCTCGGCCAGGCGATGGGGACCGAGGAGTTCGCCCAGGCGCTCGGCCGGTACCTGGATCAGACGCTCACCGCACAGGCGCCTCTCAAGAAGGGCATGGAGCAGTACACCGACCAGGCCCTTCGCACGCTCGGGCTGCCATCGCGCGCCCAGGTCGTCGGTGTCGCGTCGCAGCTGGTGGCCCTGGAGGAGCGGATCGAGGGCCTGGAGGACCGGCTGGACGAGATCCGCCGGCTCCTCGGCCAGACGTCGGGGGCCGAGCGGCCCGCGAAAGCCAGTGAGAGCCGTGCCAGCGGAGCCCCCCGGGCGAGCCGCCCGCCGGGTGGATCGCCTGCGACCCGCACGCCCAATCGCTCGTCAAGCCGTCCGGAGGACCCCCGATGACCGGGCTCACGATGGAGGATGTGGCCGTCGGCGACGTGGCCGAGGCCAGCTATGCGGTCACCGCGGAGACGATCCGGGAGTTCGTGACGGCGAGCGGCGACGACAACCCGATCCACTCGGACGCGACGTTCGCCGCCGGGACGCGGTTCGGGCGGGTCATCGCGCCCGGCATGCTGACGGGGAGCTTCGTCTCGAGCGTGATCGGCACCCGCCTCCCGGGGCCGGGAACGATCTACCTCTCGCAGAGCTTCCGCTTCCTGCGACCCGTCTACGTCCAGGACCGGGTGACCGCCCGGGTCGAGGTGGTGGAGCGTCTGCCGGAACGGAACCGCCTGCGCTTGCGCACGACCTGCGTCAACCAGGACGGGGAGCTTCTCCTCGAGGGCGAGGCCTGGGTCCTGCCCTCGCCGACCCGGATCGAGTACGAGGCGCCGGATCTTCGGGCGCCGCGGACGCCGGCGATCGCCCTGCTCCCGGCGACCCTGGCGCTGGAGATGATGTCGATCTGGATGACGAGCGGTCTGTCCCTGGCGAGTCAGGCGTTCGGGCTCGCGCCATCGGGCGCGGTCCCGCGCTCGGCCGTCGCGGCCCACGCCGCCGCGGAGCCCGATCCCGTCCGACCCTGAGGGACGCGACCACGCGCCCTAGCTCATCAGGAGCCCGCCGTTGAGCGAGAGCTCCTCGCCGGTGATGTAGTCGCCGTCCGACGAGACGAGGTAGATCACCGCCCGCGCCACTTCCTCGGCCTTGCCGAAGCGCTTCAACGGGATCTGGTCCAGCAATCGCTGGCGCACCTTCTCGGGAATCGATTCGACCATCTCGGTCTCGACGAAGCCAGGGGCGAGAGCGTTCACCGTGACGCCCTTGGACGCGAGCTCCCTGGCCAGCGACTTCGTCATGGCCGACACGCCGGCCTTCGACGCCGCGTAGTTCGCCTGGCCGAAGTTGCCGATCTGGCCGATCACGGAGGTGATGTTCACGATCCGGCCGTAATTGCGCTTGAGCATGTCGTCGACGAAGACCTTGGTGCAGTTGAAGACCCCGTCGAGGTTGATCGCGAGGACCTTCCGCCACGACGCGTGGTCCATCTTCACGAACGTCTTGTCGCTGTTGATGCCCGCGTTGTTGACGAGGATGTCGACGTGCCCGAAGGCGCCGAGGACGTCCTGGGCCATGCGGAACGTGTCGGGGAAGTCGCTCACGTCCGCGCGCACGGCGAGGCCGCGCCGGCCTCGCTTCTCGACCTCCTGCACGACCGCCTGGGCCGCCGCCTCGCTCGACACGTAGTTGACGGCGACGTCAGCGCCCTCCTCGCCCAGCGCGATCGCGAGCGCGCGCCCGATACCGCGAGAAGCTCCGGTCACGATCGCCTTCCGTCCCTCGAGCTTCATGGCGGCTTGCCTCCCTGTCGGATCGTGCGCCTGAGGAGTCCCGGCGGTCCTCCACAGGGGTAGCACGCCGGTTCCGGCAGATCAATCGGGCGCGCCCGGCGGTCGCCCGGCCCGAGGCCGGCTGCCTTTGTCGCGTTGACGCGGGGTGTTAGAATGCGTCCGCCGAGAGACCGGGCATGGCCAGCGACGAGCCCATCCTGATCAAGCGCTACGCCAACCGCAAGCTCTACGACCAGGGCCGGAGCCGGTACGTCACGCTCGAGGAGCTGGAGGAGCTGATCCGGCAAGGGCGCGCGATCCGGGTCGTCGACGCGGTCTCCGGCGAGGATCTGACGAGCCAGACCCTGGCCCAGATCATCCTGGACACGGCCCGGGGCCGCCGGTCGGCGCTACCGGTCGCGTTCCTGCATCAGATCATCCAGCACGGTACGGCCTGGCAGACGTTCGTCCAGGAGTCGCTGCAGTCGGGGCTCGCGGGCATCGTCGCGAGCCAGCGGGAGGCCGAGCGGGCTCTCCGGGAATGGGGCGCGCGAGCGGGCTGGTGGCCGTCGGATCACGAGGCCGCCCGACCCGCCTCCGGCACCGACGCGTCGGATGCCGCGGGGCTCAAGGCCGAGGTCGCCGCGCTCAGGGAAAAGCTCAAGGAGCTCGAGTCGCGGCTGGGCGGCTGAGGCGGGGGGAGGTGAGACCTCCCCCGCTCAGCCGCAGGTGCGACGAGGCCGTCGGGTCCGGCTCGACGGCTCAGGCGTGCGCGTAGATCTCCTTGAGGCGGTTGACGGACGTGGCCAGCGTCTCCTGGATCTCCTGGCCCGCCTGCTCGGCCGAGGCCTGGACGCGCTCGGCGGTGCGGGTCACGACCTGGGCGTTGGCCTCCACGAGGCGGAAGGACTTCTGGGTGCCCTCGACGAGGGCGAGGAGGCCCTTCTGGTACCACGCAAACGGGTTCTGGCGGAGCGTGTCGAAGGCATCGGGGCCGACGGGCGCCTGGGGAGCCCGGGCCGCCTCGACCGTCGCCGACTGGAGCTCGGCGTAGGTCCGAAGGCCCTCCTTCGCGGTCGCGGCCGAGAGGCCCACCAGACCTTGGAGGACGCGGTGGTTCATGTCGGCCAGAACGGAGAAGGCCTCGAGGGCCTTGCCCTGCATCTCGGCGAAGAACTCGGGGGAGATCTGCGGCTGCTGCACGTTCATCGTCCCTGCCTCCTCGACGCCGACCCCACGGGTCCGGCGCCACACGAAACGTCCATGGTGATAACGCGACGCGTTAGTGATATAGCAGTGCATCACGCATCGCGTCAAGAAAAACAATGCGGCGTGTCATGGCCAGCCACCTGCGCACCAGCAAACATGACGAAATAGAACAAATAAATCAGTATCTTATAATGGTATGACCGAGCCGAGAGGTGATGGAGGGGGTCTGCGATGAGCGCCGGATCTCTGGGCCGGCTCTTATGGGAGCGGGTGTCACGTTCCGGGGAACGCCCCGCCCAGCGTGTCAAGGTCGACGGAGCCTGGCGAGACGCGACGTGGCGCGCCGTGGGGGACGAGATCCGGGAGGTCGCCCTGGGCTTGATCGCCCTGGGGCGCCGGCCGGGAGACTCCGTCGGTCTTCTCTCTCAGACCAGGGCCGAGTGGGTCCGCGCCGACTTCGCGATCATGTCGGTGGGCGGCGTGACGATCCCCGTGTATCCGTCGTATCCGCCGGAGACCCTCGCCTACATCGCGCGGGACTCGGAGATGCGCACGCTCTTCGTGGAGGATGAGCACCAGCTCTTGAAGGCCCTGGCGGCCGCGCCGGACATGCCGACTCTGGAGACCGTCGTCCTGATCCGGGGACCGGCGGGGACGGCTGGCGCCGGCGGCCGTCTCCGCGTCCTCGACTGGGAGGCGCTCCGCGCGCTCGGCCGCGAGCCGGTGCGCGAGGCGCTCGAGAGCCGCCTCGACGCCATCAGGCCCGGGGACGTGGCGACGATCGTCTACACGTCCGGGACCACGGGTCCGCCGAAGGGCGTCGTCCAGACCCACGGCAACCACCTGGCCGCGCTCGACATGATCGCCCAGGCCTCCGGGGTGCGGGACGGCGACCTCCATCTCCTGTTCCTGCCCCTCGCGCACTCGTTCGCCCGGATGGAGAGCTTCCTCGGAGTCCGTCTCGGCCTGACCACCGCGTTCGCCGAGAGCATCGAGCGGCTTCCGGAGAACCTGCGGGAGGTCTCGCCGGACTTCCTCTTCAGCGTGCCGCGCGTGTTCGAGAAGGTGTACGCAAAGATCCACTCCGGCGTCGCGGCCGCGCCGCCGCTTCGCCGGCGCATCTTCCGCTGGGCGCTGGACGTCGGACGCCGTGCCAGCCGTCTCGAGCGGGACGGCCGGGCCCTCCCCGCCGGTCTCGGGCTCCAGCAGGCGCTCGCCGACCGGCTGGTGTTCGGGAAGCTGCGGGCGGCCCTCGGCGGCCGCCTCCGCTTCTGCGTCTCCGGAGGCGCCCCGCTCGGGCTCGAGATCGCCGAGTTCTTCCACGCGGCCGGCATCCTCATCCTGGAGGGATACGGGCTCACCGAGACGTGTCCGATCCTGGCGAGCAACCGCCTCGACTCGTACAGGTTCGGGACCGTGGGGCGACCGTTCCAGGGCGTGGAGGTCAAGATCGCCGAGGATGGCGAGATCGTCGCCCGGGGGCCCAACATCGCGCAGGGGTACTACCGGAAGCGTGAGGAGACCGCCGCCGTGTTCGGACCGGAAGGCTGGTTCCACACCGGGGACGTCGGGGAGATCGACCGGGACGGGTTCCTCCGGATCACCGACCGCAAGAAGGACCTGATCAAGACCTCGGGCGGGAGCTACGTGGCGCCTCAGCACATCGAGAACCTGCTGAAGGGCGATCCGTTCGTGAGCCAGGCCCTCGTCGAGGGCGACCGCCGGCCGTACCCGGTGGCCCTCATCACGCTGAACGCGGAGGAGCTGGCGAAGCTCGCCGGGGAGCGGGGCCTCGGCGACAAGCCGCCCGCGGAGCTGGTGCGCCACCCGGCGGTCATGGAGCGGGTGCGCCGCACCGTGGACGGGGTCAACGCGCACCTCGCGTCCTACGCGCAGGTCAAGCGGTTCGCGGTGCTCCCCAACGATTTCACCCAGGAGGCCGGGGAGCTGACCCCGACGCTGAAGGTCAAGCGACGCGACGTGCGCGCGAAGTACGCGGACGTCCTCGAGTCGCTGTACCGGGGATAGCCGGCGCGTGGTGCTGGACCAGCTTCGCCTGGACGGGCGCGTCGCCCTGATCACGGGCGCGAGCCGCGGCCTCGGCCGGGCGATGGCGCTCGCGCTGGCCGAGGCCGGCGCCGACGTCGCGCTGGTCGCGCGCTCGCGGGATGCCCTCGAGGACACTGCGGCGGCGGTGACCGCGCTCGGCCGGCGCGCGGTGCCCTTGCCGGCCGACGTGACCGTGGAGGCCGAGGTCCAGGCCGCGGTCGGGCGGGCGATCGAGGCCTGCGGCGCCGTGGACATCCTCGTGAACAACTCGGGCGCGGCGATCGTGAAGCCTCTCGTGGAGACGACGCCCGCCGAATGGCGCAAGGTCCTCGAGACGAACCTCACGGGCGCCTTCCACTGCTGCCGCGCGGTCGGGCCGGGGATGATCGCCCGGCGCCGGGGGAAGGTCGTCAACGTGGCCTCGATCCTCGGCACGCGCGGGCTCCCGGGCTACGCGGCCTACAGCGCGTCGAAGGGCGGGCTCCTGGCGCTGACGCGGGCGCTCGCCGTCGAGTGGGCCCGCCACAACATCCAGGTGAACGCCATCGCGCCGGGCTGGTTCGTGACGTCGATGAACGAGGACGCGTTCAGCGACGCGCGGATCCGCGAGCGCCTCCTGCGGGACGTGCCGGCACGGCGGACGGGACGGCCGGAGGAGCTGGGCCCGCTGGTCGTCTATCTGGCGTCGGCCGCCTCGGACTACGTGACGGGAGACGTCGTCTTCGCGGACGGCGGCTTCAGCGCGGCGTGAGGGCGCGGTGAGGGCGGCGGTCCTGACGGGGCCGCGGGCCTTCCGTCTCGAGACGGTGCGGGACCCGAGGGCCGGGGCGGGCGAGGTGCTCGTGCGGGTCGGCGCCGCCGGGATCTGCGGCACCGACTACCGGATCTGGACGGGCGAGCGGCGCGTCCCGTACCCCCTGATCCCCGGCCACGAGTTCATCGGCGACGTCGTCGCGGTGGGGGCGGGGGTCACGCGGGTCGCACCGGGGGGCCGAGTGGCCGTCGAGCCCAACTGGGGATGCGACACCTGCGATCTTTGCCGAGAGGGGAGGGAGAACCTCTGCCTGGCGCGGACCGCGGTCGGCATCGATCGGGACGGCGGCTTCGCCGAGCTGGCGGTCCTGCCGGAGCGGGCATGCTGGCCCGCGCCGGCCGGACTCCCGCCGGACGTGCTCCTCTTCGCGGAGCCGCTCGCGGTGGTGACGCGGGCGGTAGGCCGCGCGGCTCCCCGGCCGGGCGAGACCGCGGCCGTCGTCGGCGCCGGGACGCTCGGACTGCTGGCCCTGCAGCTCTTGCGGGCGCGAGGCTGCCGGGTCCTGGCGGTCGGGCGGACGGATCGCCGGCTCGGCCTCGCGCGCGAGCTGGGCGCCGAATCCACGGTCGCCGGGGCGGGGGAGGCGGTGGCGGACGCGGCGCGGCGCTTCGCCGGACGGGACGGCGTCGACCTCGTCATCGAGACGGCCGGGACGGCCGAGGCCGTGGAGCTGTCGGTGGGTCAGGTGGGCTTAGTCCGGCCCGGGGGTCGCGTGGTCCTGACGGGCCTCCCGCACGACCCCGCCCGGATCGACTTCTTCTGGGTCGTCCGGCGCGAGATCGACATCCGCGGCTCGATGATCTACCGGGAGGAGTTCGGGGAGGCCATCGCCCTGCTCGCCGGGGGCCGGATCCGCGTGGAGGCGCTCCTGACGCACCGCTTCCCGCTGGCGGAGATCGACGCAGCGCTGGCGGCGCACCGGGATCCGGCGTCGATCAAGGTCGCCGTCTTCCCGGAAGGCCCGGCGCCATGAGCGCCGGAGATCGGGTCGATCCGGCCTCCGCATTCGTCTCGCGCCTCGCGGCGAGACGGGAGAGCCGCCCCGTCGTCGAGCAGGAGACCGAGGCCGAGACGACGGTTGAGCCGCCGTGGATCGCGATCCTCTGGAACTGCGACTGCCACACGTTCGAGCAGGTCGCGCGCCAGCTCATGAAGGCGATCGGCTGCTCCTACGACGACGGGATGGCGATCGCGGGGCGCGTGCACAACGACGGCAAGGCGGTCGTCCGGGTGGGCGCGAAGACGGAGTGCGAGCGGGTCGCGCGCATCCTTGCCGAGGTCGGGCTCCGGGTCACCGTGGCGGAGTCGTAGAGAGGACGGCCGCGCGCGGCGGCCGGCGACGTCAGCGTGCCGTCCGCCGGGGTGACCGCGTGGCCCGCCGGCGATCGGCGTCCGGCGAGCGGCCCTTCGGCTCGCCCCGCGCGGCTCCAGGCCGGGCCGGGCGCTCGTAGCGGACCGTCACCACCGTCTTGATTCCCCCGCGAACGTTCCAGTCACCCACGACTTCCATCCGGCGCGGCGCGAGCGTGCGGACGAGGTCGGCGAGGATGCGGTTGGTGACGTCCTCGTGGAAGGCGCCCTCGTTCCGGTAGGCCCACATGTAGAGCTTCAGCGACTTCAGCTCGACGAGCCACCGGTCGGGCACGTAGCGGATCCGGATGGTCGCGAAATCGGGCTGGCCGGTCATGGGGCAGACGCACGTGAACTCCGGCACCACGTGGTCGACCTCGTAGTCCCGGTCGGCGTGAGGGTTGGGAACTCGCTGGAGGGCCTTCGACGGAGCGCTGGGCATCGCGCGGCGGTCAGTATAGCACCGGCTTCGCCCAGACGGCCGCGCGGAGGGCGTCAAGCGCCGGCGTCGGCACCCGCTCGAGGAGCACGACGGTGCGGTGGCGGCGCTCGATCGCGAAGACGGCGGCGCCGCCCTGCCACACGAGGAGCGGCGCGTCCCGAGGCTGCGGCGCGATCCCGTGCTTCAGGGCGAGGACGCGCGCGTAGGCGCGCGCGAAGTCCGTGGCAAGGTCCTCCGTGTCCCACGCCGTGAGCGCCACGAGGACCGGGGCGCCCGCCGGCAGGTCCCACAAGGCATAGCGGTCGCCCCTCCAGCCGACCGCGTCCGCCGACTCGCCCAGGAACCGGCGAAGGACCTCTCCCAGGCCGAGCTCACCCAGCTCGTCCTCGATCGCCGACCGCGAGCCCGCGGGGAGGACGCCGGTGAGATCGGGCAAGGGGAGCGGCACGGGATCCTCACGGCGGTCGAGATAGCGCTCCGGATGGAGAATCTGCGATGACGACCGGGGCGGATCCTGGTAGACCGGCGACAGGTCGGCCCAGGGTCGACGCTGCCGGAAGGCATGGACAAAGCCGACGCCGCCCGCGTACGGGAAGGTGAGCATCGAGCGCATGTAGGTGGGCGCGCGCGCGAGGACCGGGCCGGTCGCCGATGTGCGGATGGCCCGCTGGAGGTCGGCGACGTCGGGCAGGGCGGCGAGGTCGCGCCCGTCCCGGTGAAGGGCCAGGTCGTGCGAGAGGGCGACGGCCTCGCCCTCGACCAGCGCCTGGCGGGCGAGCCCCTCGTCGCTGCGCCCCGGGGCGGCCCCGAGGAAGCGGTCCAAGTCGACGCGGCGATCCTGGAGCACGTGGACCAGCTCGTGGGTGAGCGCGTCGCGGCGGAGCTCGGGGGTCAGCCAGTTCGCGAGGACCATGCGCTTGGCGGTCGGGTCGTAGTACGCGGCCGCCTGCTCCGCCAGGAGATCCGCCAGAAAGCTCGCGAGATCGAAGTCGGGGGGCACCAGCCCCCACGCGACGAGGGCCCGCCGCTCGGCATCGAGGCGCGCAGGGGAGTACTTCCGGCCGAGCTCGCCCACGACGAATCGCCGGCGCTCCTCCCGGCTCTGGATGACGAGCGGCGGCGGGCTTCCGGGAGGCGGCAGGCCGCGGAGAGCCGCGAGCTCCCTGATGAGCCGCGCGGCCTCCGCCCTGAGCTCGGCCGAGACAAACGCCTGGGCGGAGGCAATGGTGCCGGCGGCGAGGAGACCGAGAAGCGCGAGCACCCCGAGCCCGCGGCGGCGCCGGGACGTCGTCATGGACCGTCCGCGGCGCCTCACGTGGTCCCGCGGCGGACCGGCCGAGCCGCGCCCACGCGCGCGCCGAGCGCGCGATCCCGGAACACGGTGGCGACGGCGACCCCGCCGGCCACGAGGAGCGCGGAGCCCGCGAGCCGCCAGCCGACGGGCTCGCCGATGACGAGGGCGGTGGCGAGGACGCCGAAGAGCGGGGTCGTCAGGTTGAACGCCGCCAGGCCGCTCGGGCGGTACGTCTTGAGGAGCGACATGTTCGCGATGAAGTTGAAGCCGGCGATCACGACCCCCTGGTAGAAGAGGGAGGTGGCGAGCCGCCAGGTGAGAAGCGTGGGCGCGTGCTCGAGGCTCCACGACAGCAGCAGGAACAGCGGCGTGCCCACAATCACCTGGGCCAGGAGCGGCTTGACCGGGTGGATGCGCTGGAGCTGCCGGTTGAGGACCACCTGGCGAAGGGCGAGCAGGACCGCGCTCGCCGACAGGACGACGTCGCCGAGCAGGATCGTCGAGCCGGGCTCCCGCGGCGCCAGGAGCTGGCCGGCGAACAGGACGAGGATGCCGCCGAAGCCGAGGACGACGCCGCCGAGCGTCGCGACGGTCAGCCGATCGCCCGGGACCAGGAAGTGGGCCAAGAGCACGATGTACACGGGGTACGCGTTCAGTAGGACGGAGGCGTGCCCCGCCGTCGAGAGCCACACGCCAACGTTCAGCAGCCCGAGCTGGATGGCGAACAGGAGGCCCAGCCCGAGGAGCGGCCCGCCCTCGCCGGGTTGGAGCCGGAACGGCGCGCGCATCCAGAGGCCCCACCCGAGGACGCAGGCCCCGCCGATCGCGAACCGGAGCGCCGCGAGCATGAGCGGCGGCGAGTCCGCGACGCCGACCTTGACCGCCACCGTGTTCCCGCCCCACAAGGCGGAGAGCAGCAGCACGAGCGCGATGGCGCGGGCGTCGAGATCCCGGGGGGCCTGCGTCGAGGGCGCCATCCGCCAAGGCAGTGTACACTCGGTCGTCGTGAGACTCGGCATCATCGGGTTCCCCGGCAGCGGGAAGACCACGCTCTTCAATCTCCTCACCGGCGCGGCGGCGGGCGTCGCGCAGCCGCCGGGCCGGGGGCGCCTGAACATCGGCGTCGCGCGGGTGCCCGACGACCGCGTGACGCGGCTCGCCGCGCTGTTCCAGCCTCGGAAGACGATCTACGCGAGCGTCGAGGTGGTCGATCTCGCCGGCTTCGACCGCGGCGAGCGGGCGACGCTCGACGTCGGGGAGCTCCGGCAGGCGGACGCGCTCCTCCACGTCGTCAGGGCGTTCCCGTCGCCCGCGCTCGGCGCGCTCCCCCCGCCCGCGCGCGAGGCCCAGGCGCTCGAGGAGGAGCTGGTCCTCGCCGACCTGGAGGTCGTCGAGCGCCGGGTCCAGAAGCTCGGGCCCGGGCTCAAGCGCAAGGCCACCGATGCCGAGCAGCGCGAGCACGCGCTGCTCGCGCGGGTTCAGGGGCAGCTCGCGGAGGGCGTGCCGCTGCGCGCGCAGGGGCTGACGGCCGAGGAGGGGCGGATCCTCCGGGGATTCCAGTTCCTGTCGCTGAAGCCGATCCTCCACTGTCTGAACCTCGCCGAGGATGCCGTGCCCGGGCGCGCGAAGGCGCTGGCCGAGCTGGACGAGGTCGGCAAGCGCCCCCGGACACTCGTGGGCTGGATCTCGGCGGCGGTGGAGGCCGAGGTCGCGGCGCTGGCTCCCGAGGAGCAGCGAAGCTTCCTCGACGCCTTGGGCCTGCCCGAGCCGGCCCTTCACCGCGTGATTCGCGACGCCTACACCCTGCTCGGGCTGGCGAGCTTCTTCACGGTGGGCGAGGACGAGGTCCGCGCGTGGACGATCCCCGCCGGCGCGGCGGCGGTCGACGCGGCCGCGGCGATCCACACCGACATCGCGCGCGGCTTCATCCGGGCAGAGGTGATCGGGTGGACGGAGCTGCTCGAGGCCGGGTCGCTCGCCGAGGCGCGGAAGCGCGCCATCCTCCGGCTGGAGGGCAAGGAGTACCCGGTCCAGGACGGCGAGGTCTGCCACTTCCGCTTCAACGTCGGCCGCTGACGCGCCCCCGGCGCGGCGGCGTCACGCTTTCGGGAAGTTCATCGCCTCCACGAAGAGGTCCTGGAAGTCGGGGTGGGTCGCAAGGGACAGGTGCTCGATCGAGCGGGCGAGGCGCTCCGCGCGGGCGCGCTCCGCCTCGGAGACGAGCGCCAGCTGCGCCCCCAGCGCGGCCGCGTTGCCCACGTAGCGGACGCGCCCCGGCGCGAGCGGGGGGATCAGCCCGATCCGCACCGCGCTCCGGATCGACAGGTAGTTGCCGAAGCCCCCCGCCAGCATGAGATCCGTGAGGTCCGCGTCCGGCACCCCGAGCACGTGCTGGAGCATGCGGATGCCGCCGCCGATCGCGCCCTTGGCGAGCTGGAGCTGGCGGACGTCGTCCTGCGTGAGGACGATCTCCCCGCCACCCGCGGCCTCGCCGCGGGGCGCGAGGACGAGCAGGCGTTCCTCGCCGCGCTCGGCGAGCCGAGCCGCCAGCGGTGCGGGGAAGGCGTCGCGCCGCTCGAGCTGGATGAGGCCCGTCCAGTCGACGAGGCCGACGTCGAGCGCGGCGGCGACGGCGTCGATGAGCCCGGACCCGCAGATGCCCTGGGGCGGCCCGTCACCGATGACGTGGAACCGGAGGTCCCCGTCCTCGGCCCACACGCGGTCGATGGCCCCGACGGCCCCCCGCATCCCGTGGCGGATCTGCGCCCCCTCGAGCGCGGGGCCCGCCGGCGCGGAGCACGCCATCAGGCGCTCCCGCGTCCCCATGACCACTTCGCCGTTGGTCCCGATGTCGACGACGGCGCGCACGCGCTCGCTCTCGTCGAGGCGAGTGGCGAGGGCCGCGCCCACGGCGTCGGCGCCGACGAAGCCGGCCACAATCGGCAGGAAGCAGACCCGCGCCTCGGGGTTGACCTTGAGGTGGAGGGTCCGCGCCGTCAGCACCAGGGGATGCCGGAGGACGGCGGAGTACGGCGAGAGGCCCACGTACGTCGGATCGATGCCGAGTAGCACGTGGTGCATGCACGTGTTGCCGACGACGGTCAGCTTGTAGACCCACTGCGGCAGGACGCCGGTGCGCCCCAGCAGCTCGTCGACCTGCTGGTTCAGGAGGCCGATGATGCGGCTCTGGAGCTTCCGGAGGTTCGAGGGATTCCACTGGGCGAACGCGATCCGTGACATGAGGTCGCCGCCGAACGTCGCCTGGGGATTCAAGCTCGACACCGAGGCCATCACCTCGCCCGAGGCGAGCTCGAGCAGCGTGGTGACCACGCTCGTCGTGCCGACGTCGATCGCGATCCCGAACGCCATCGCGGTCGTGTCGCCGCGCTCGACGCCGAGCGGCTGGCCCTGGAACGTGACCACCGTCACTTCGCCCTTCGCCTCGCGGAGGGCGGACGGCAGCGTGCGGATCACGTCGAGCGGCACGTCCCGGGGCTCGAGGCCGGCCGCCTGCGCCAGCTGCTCCAGGTCGGAGGTCTGGTGGTGCTCCTCCTGGGGCAGCTCGACCCGGACCGCCCGCTTGCGGATTCCGGCGTCCATGGCCACCTGAGCCCGGCCGAGCGCGCCGGCCTCGACGCCCAGGATCTGGAAGGCGCGCTCGTCGAGCGGCGGCGCGACCTGGACCACGAGCGGCTCCGTCGGCGCCAGTTGGCAGGAGAGGCGGTAGCCCTCGCGTACCAGGTCATCGCCGAGCTGAAGCTGGTCGTTGATCGTGCCGGGCGGAGCCACGCCCTCGACGACCTTGACCCGGCAGGAGGTGCAGCGGCCGCGCCCTCCGCAGGTCGCCGTAATGTCGACGCCCTGCCCGTGCGCCGCGCGGAGCAGGACCGTGCCCGGCTCGACGGCGACCGTCCGGCGATCCGGCAGAATCGTCACGGAGACTGCGGACATGACGCCATTCTAGATCAGGTCATCGCCGGGGCCCGCAAAGGGACGATGCGGAAGCCGTCTCCGGCACGGCTCGGGTGCGGCTGAGTCCCGTCCCCAAAATGCCACGGTCCGAAGATGCGGCTGGCGCGGCTCAGCCGGCCGGTTCGTGGACGGGGTGACGGTATAGTAAGCGCGGTGCCACTTCCCTCGGGGCCATCGGCGGGGAGAGTCGTAGCGGTGGGCGCGTCCGAGCCCGGTCGTGACGCGCCCGCCTATCGGCTCGAGCGTGGGAGCCTGGCGCTTTCCATCGTGGTGGACGGAATTCCCGTCGGCGACCTGCCGGCGGGCGCGCGGCTGCGCATCGGCGAGGCCGCCGTCGTGGAGCTGCGCGCCCGGCATAGGACGGGCGTGGGGCCAGCGTCGCCGGAGAGCCCTGGGACGGCGGGACGGCCGGGCGGGCTCGTGGAAGCCGGTGCGCACGATCCCGTGGAGGCCGAGGTGCTGGAGCCCGGCTCCGTTGCGCCCGGCGACGGCGTTGTCCTCGACGCCGTGGCCGTGCCGCTGACGGACGTGCTCGACCTCCACAGCTTCCGGCCGGAGGACACGGAGCGCGTCGTGACCGAGTACCTCGCCGCGGCGCGGCGGGCCGGGCTCGGCGAGGTGCGCATCATCCACGGTCGAGGCCGGGGCGTGCAGCGGGCGATCATCCGGCGTCTCCTCGCCCAGACGCCCGGCGTGGACGGGTTCGCCGAGGCGCCGCCAGCGCGGGGCGGCTGGGGGGCGACCCTCGTTCGCCTCCGCCGGAGGGAGGACGCGCCGTCAGCCTGAGGACCGGCGCGGTCGTGGCCCTCCTGGGCCTCGTGCTGACGGCGAGCGCGCTCGATCTGGCCCTCGGAGTGCTCTGGGTCGCGGCCCTCGTGGCCGTGCTCCTGCTACGGCGCCGCGTGTCCCTCGCCGCGCTGCTCGTGCTCCTCGCGACCGCCGGTCTGCTCGTCTGGGGCGGTCGGCTCGGATGGTTCGCGCCTCCGGCGCCCGTGTCGTACAACCGGGGCTGGATTCCAGCCTGGATCGGGTCGCGCTCGACGTTCTCGGCCGCCGGGACGGCCGTGAATCCCGACCTCCTCGCGGCCCGGGCGCGGGTGACCGCGCTCGCGCGCGAGGAGCTCCGCCTGACGGGCTCGGAGCTCGAGCAACGCGCCGGGGCCGTGATCGCGCTGGCGCGGCGTCTCGATCCGCTGCGCGGCGACGCGCCCCGCGAGGTGGCGGCAGTGGAGGGGGCCGCGCGGCGGCTCGCGCGCACGCTGGCCGCGACCGAGTTCCGCGACCTCGAGGCGCGCCGGACGGCGGTTTCCGCCTATCTGGCGGAGCTCGGGCGGCGGCTCGGTTCGGCGCGGGACGGGAGCGAGGTCGCCGCCGTGCTCCGGGCGGCCGATCCCGCTGCCATGGCCCACGTGTCCCTCCGGCCCGTGCGGGACGATCTCGCGGCCGCCGACGCCGCCGTGGAGGGGCTCGTGCGGCTCCTGGGCGGCGGGGTGCCGACTGCGGCGACCACCGCGACCGTGCGCTACCAGGACGACCGGAAGGCGGTTCGGTGGGAGGCTCGCTACGCGGTGGCCGGTGCCCCCGGCGTCCGTCTGCTTCGCGTGGAGATCCGCGCGTTCCGCGGCTCGGGACCGTCCGGGGCGCCCGGGAGCCTCGCCTTCGCGGCGGGCGGCGAGGCCGCGCGTCCGGTTCCGCCCGGCCCGTGGCTGGAGCTCGAGCCGGCCCCGCGCGGCGTGACGATCACCCGCGCCTGGGACGAGCCGGCGGCCCCGCGCCTGGTCCGTCCGGCGCTCCGCTCGCTCGTCTTCGAGCGGCTCGAGGTGGCGGTTCCCGCGGACGTCGACGACGCCCTGATTACGATTGCCCTGGATGGTCGCCCCGGGATCGAGATGCCCCTGGCGGTGCGACTGCCGCCGCCACGGCTCGTGCGGGTCGGCGTGCCCCGCCATGCGCTCTACTTTGCGGACCGACCCGGGACGGTCACCTCGGACTCGGAGGGAGAGAGCTGGGAGCCCGCCGGCGAGGAGGCCGGACCCCTCAGGCTCGAGCTCGTGCCGAGAAGCCTGCTCGTGCGGAACGCGGCCTTTGCCTGGGTGCGCGGCTACCTCTACCGGCCCAACCCGGGTACGGTGGTGGTGGCCGTCGGGCTGGCGGCCCTGACGCTCGCGCTGGCGCGGCGCCCGCGCCCGACCGACGCCCCGGTTCGGTGAGAGGGGACTGAGCGGATGCGACTCGCGGTCACGGATGTCGAGGCGATGATGGCCGGCAAGCCCGAGGGGACGACGCTGGAAGCGGCGCTCGAGGTGTTCGAGGTCTTCGCGAGCGGCTCGCTGAGCGACGAGGTCTACGTCCTGGATGACGTCTCGGGAAAGCGGATCGCGATCGCGCCGCGGGAGCTCAAGGAGCGCTACCGGGCTCCGTAGGGAAGGGGGGTCCGCACGCGAGCCCGGCGGACTCCCGGGCCAGCGGGCTCGCCGACGCGGCGTGCTAGGAGCGGGACGGGCCCGGCGGTTTCTGCTGCAAGGTCTCGCCGAGCTGCCGGTACAGGAAGTCCGCCTCGAGAGGCGTGAGGTCGAACTGACGCGACGCCTCATCGATCAGCGCGCCGTGCTTGGCGTGCGGGTCGTCGGCGAGGCGGTCGAGGATCCAGTCCAGCGCGCGCTTGATATTCGGCTCTCCCAGGCTCACGTTGCTACCCTCGCGGCTCGAGACCGTTTCCGTTCCCGTTTCGCTCCAGCACCTTCGGGAGCGCCTCGAGGCTCGGAAGAACGAGATCGGCAGGTGAGAAGTCCTCGTGGATCGTGCTGGGCCCGGGCACCGCGGCGACCGTCATCCCGGCCGCCTTGGCCGCGAGCACGCCGTTGCGCGTGTCCTCGACGACGAAGCAGTGGCGGGGCTCGATGGCCAGGCGACGAGCGGCCATGAGGTACCCGTCGGGAGCCGGCTTGCCGCGGGCCACCTCGTCCCCGCACACTACGGTCTGGAACGTCTCGCGGAGCCCGACCGCCTGGAGGATGGCGTCGATGACGGGCCGGGCCGAGGCGGACACGAGCCCGAGCCGGAACCCCGCCTCGCGGAACCTGCGCGGGATGTCCGGCACGCCGGGGAGCCCGCGGCCCTCGCTGCGGATCAGGGAGACCAGATGCTGCTGCTTCCGGTGCACGAGCTCGTCAGTCGACGCGTCCAGATCGAAGAGGATCCGCAGGACGCGGAACATCTCGGCGTCGGTCGCGCCGAAGAACGCCTGGTTGTCGCGCTCCGTGTACGAGCGGACTCGATCCCCGAGGGCGAACCGGGTGGCCCGGAGGTGCAGAGGCTCGGAGTCCATGAGGACCCCGTCCATGTCGAAGAGGATCGCGACGATCATGCTCATCGAGCCAGGGCCTCAGATTCTTCCGTCGAGGAAGTGCTCGCGTCGGTGACCATCGCCCCCAGCGGAGGGCCAGTCCCCTGAAGCGAAACTACTCTACGCCAGGGCCCGGAGAGGCCCAAGCTTTTCGTCCGTCGGGAGGCGTTGGAAGCCGTGACAGCATGACGACGGCGCGGCGAATGCGGGACGGTCAGGAGGAGTCTCCATCGATGATTTCCAAATATGAGCAGTGTCAGCAGAATCCGATTGTCGCGCAACCCGCGCTCGCGAGCGCCCGGCACGCGCGCCCGCCCGCGCCGCGAGCGCTCTGGTGAGCGGCGGCCCGCGCTTCGCGACGCGGACCGCGCGAGGGGCGTCGCCGCCGCGATCCGCCTCGACGCCGCTGGTCCCGGGCATCCAGCTGGCGAACGTGTACGTTTTCGACGATCTCGCGCAGGTCGACGCCGTCTGGGAGGGCCGGGAGCCGGGCTACGTGTACGGACGGTTCGGCACGCCGAACCATACCCTCCTGGAGGACACGCTGGCGGCCCTCGAGGGCGGCGAGGCCGGGCTCGCCGCCGCTTCGGGGATGGGTGCCCTCAGCGCGTTCCTCCTGGGCGGCCTCCGGCCCGGCGAGCACCTCGTCGCCGGGCAGGATCTCTACGGCGCGACCACGGCGCTCCTCCGCGAGCAGGCCGCGCGCTGGGGCATCCGCGTGAGCTTCACGGACGCGACGGAGCCCGCTTCGGTCGAGGCGGCCATCACGGACGCGACGCGCGCGATCTTCGTGGAGGCGATCTCCAACCCGCTGCTGCGGCTGGCCGACCTGCCGGGTCTCGCCGTGATCGCGCGGCACCGGGGCATCGCGCTCCTGGTGGACAGCACGTTCGCGTCACCCGCGCTGCTCAGGCCTCTCCAGCACGGGGCGACGGCCGTGCACCACAGCGCCACCAAGTACCTGTCCGGGCACGGGGACGTCACGGCGGGGATCCTGGTCGGATCCCGCTCGCTCGTCGACCTCGCCCGTGCCCAGGCCGTGCGGGTCGGGCTCAACCTGGGGCCGTTCGATGCATGGCTTACGCTGCGTGGCCTGCGCACGCTCGCCCTCCGGATGGAGCGCCACTCCGCCAACGCGCTGGCGCTGGCGCGCTTTCTCGAGGCGCGGCGCGAGGTGGCGCGAGTGCACTACCCGGGGCTGCCGACCCACCCGCAGCACGCGCTGGCGCGGGCGCTGCTTCCGGACGGCTTCGGTGGCATGCTGTCATTCGAGCTCGCCGGGGGCGCGCCGGCGGTCGGCCGGCTCTTCGGCGAGCTCGCCGGCGAGCAGGGGTCATCCGGGCGCGAGGCCTTGATCGCGTTCGCCCCGAGCTTCGGCGACGTGACGACGACGTGGACGTATCCGGCGCGCACCTCGCACCGGCCCCTGTCGGAGGACGAGCGGGCGAAGGCCGGCATCGGCCCGGGCCTCGTGCGGCTGTCCGTCGGGATCGAGGATGTCGAGGACCTCAAGGAATCGCTGGACCTGGCCTTGCGGGCGGCCGGGGCCTGAGCGCCGACGACCTGCCTGCGAGGAGAGGCACGCCACATGAGCGAGGATCTGAAGAAGTACGGGGACCTGCTGGCCGACGACGGGAAGGCGCTGGCCCACCTAGGAACGGTCATGCCGAGCGGGGCGCCGCAGGTGACGCCGGTCTGGTTCGACTACGACGGCCGGTTCTTCCGGGTGAACTCGGCGAAGGGACGGGTGAAGGACCGCAACATGCGGCGGAACCCCGCCGTCGCCCTGTCGATCGTCGACCCCGGGAACCCCTACCGGTACCTCGGGGTCCGAGGCCGGGTCGTCGAGATCACGGAGCAGGGAGGGGACGCGCACATCGACCGCCTGGCCAAGAAGTACCTCGGCAAGGACAGGTACCCGTACCGCCGCGAGGGCGAGGTGAGGGTCATCTACAAGATCGCCCCGGAGCGCGTCGGCGGGATGAGCTGATATGGAAGGACCGGCCGTCAAGGGTGGTCTTCAGTCTTCATGGGTCCGGCTCCAAGCCGGAAGGGAGTGATTCCTGAGGGCGCCGACATCGGTCCCGACGAGGCGGTTTCGACGACGAATCAAGCTGATATACGCGGGTTGCCTGGGGCAGAGCCGCATGACCGTGGTTCGTCGGGAGCGGCCTCCGTCTAGGCGCGCGAGTCGTCCTAGCCCGAGGACCAGGCGTCGCATAGGTTCGGCGAGGGCTCTCCAATCGTGCGTGCATCGTGCCCGCCGCGACGCCGCTCAGGAAGCGCATGGCCTCAGTCCCCGGGGGGGACTACGCCGCCGGCGCGGGAACGCGCTGTGTCATCTGGGCCGCCATGTGGCTCTGTTCCGTCCCGGAACAACCCACGCTAATGTGCGATAGGTAGGCCGGTCCTTCCATATGGTCTAGGGACCCCCGCGCCACGGGGGGGGGCCGGCCGCCCCGGGCCAGGCGGTCGGGAGCGGCCCCGCCCGGCCAGGTCGTTTCAAGCCTGTTGACACGCATGCCGGTTCTCCCGTAGCGTCGGTTAAGAGGTCGGACCACCATACCGCTACCAGAGCCCCCCCCCTCTGAGCCTGGGGGCCGGCAGGAGGCCAGTGCATGGCGCATCTCACCGTCGAGGTGGTCTACCGGGGCATCTTCCAGAAAAACCTGGCCGCACGGATCACCCGCGGGATCGTCCTCTCGTCCCGGA
>DATBGA010000135.1:0-11284 GCA_036558225.1 Candidatus Methylomirabilota bacterium
TCAGCGCGATGGGCCAGACGCCGCTCCACGACCGGCTCGGCTTCGATCATCGGAACGCCGTCGACATCGCGGTGCATCCGGACAGCAACGAGGGTCACGCCTTGCTCGACCATCTCCGCTCGCGCGGCACCCCGTTCCTCGCCTTTCGCGGGCCGGTCGCCGGCGCGTCGACCGGCGCGCACGTGCACGTCGGCGCCCCGTCTCCTCGCACGGGCTAGCCGTGCGCCGATGAGAGGCGGCGGGCCGGACCTGAGAACCGCGCGGCGAGGGCTCTGGCAGGAAGCCTCCGGATTCGATAGGGTCTCGCCAATGGCGACACGCCCGCGGTCCCCCAGGCCGGCCGGATCCTCCCGCGGGCCCGGCCGGAGGGCCGTTTCCGGTCACGCATGACCCTCCCGCGCCTCTTCGCGCCGTTCCGGCTCGGGCCCGTGACGCTCCGGAACCGGATCGTGAGTACGCCGCACGCGACCCGGTTCGGCAAGGACGGCTACGTCACCGAGCGCTACATCCGCTACCACGGAGAGAAGGCGCGGGGCGGCGCCGGGCTCGTCCAGTGCTTCGGGAGCATGAGCGTCCACCCGTCGAGCCCCGTCCTCGACTGGGGCGGGATCAAGAACTGGGACGACTCGTCCCTCCCGACCTTCGAGGCCTTCGCGCGCGCGATCCACGCCGAGGGCGCGCACGTGATGGCGCAGATCACGCACCGCGGGCGCCGCGGCTGGTCTGGGCCGGGGGAGGAGGCGCTCGTCTCGTCCTCGGATGTCCCCGAGACGGAGAATCGCGAGATCCCCCACGCGCTCGACCGGGCCGAGATCGCCGAGATCGTCCAGGCGTACGCGGCCGCGGCGCTCCGTCTCAAGCGCGCGGGCTTCGACGGGGCCGATCTCTGCGCCTATGCCCGTCACCTCATCGACCAGTTCTGGGTGCCGTCGGTGAACCGGCGCACCGACGAGTACGGCGGCAGCTTCGAGAACCGCCTCCGCTTCGCCGTCGAGGTCATCGGCGCCATCCGGGCGGCCGTCGGACGCGACTTCGTCCTCGGGATGCGGGTCAGCGGCGACGAGCTCATCCCGGACGGCCTCCACCTCCCCGATGTGCTCGAGATCGTCCGAGCCCTCGACGCGCTCGGCCAGCTCGACTACTTCACGGTCTCCGGCTCGACGGGGGAGACGCCGCGCTTCCACCAGAAGCTCATGCCATTCGCGGACGCGCCGCCGGGCGTCTACGCGTCGCTGGCGGCCCGCATCAAGCAGGAGGTGCGGGCGGCGGTGATCTACGCGGGTCGGGTCGTCGACCCGCGTCACGCCGAGCGCCTCCTCACCGATGGCGCGTGTGACCTGGTCGCGATGACGCGCGCGCTGATGGCCGACCCCTGGATGCCGCGGAAGGCGGCGGAGGGTCGCCTCGACGACATCCGGATGTGTGTCGGCATGCAGGAGGGCTGTCTCGGCCGCTCGAACCGGGGGCTCACGCTCTCCTGCTCCCAGAACCCGGTGACCGGGCGCGAGGCCGAGCTCGGCGAGCTCGTCCCCGCGGCGGCGCCGCGGCGGATCGTGGTGGTCGGGGGCGGCCCCGCGGGGCTCGAGGCGGCGCGCACCGCCGCCTTGCGCGGCCACGAGGTCATCCTCTACGAGCGGACGGCGGCGCTCGGGGGACAGGTGCTGGTCGCCGCCCGCGCCCCGCTCCGGCCGGGCTACGGGGACTCGGTCGCCTGGCTCGCGCGCCAGCTCCGGAAGACGACCGCGATCGTGCGTCTCGAGACCGAGGCGACGGTGGAGCGAATCCTGGCCGACCGGCCCGACGCGGTGATCGTCGCGACGGGCGCGCTCCCCCGCCGGCCCGACATGCCCGGCGTCGACCTGCCGGGTGTCGTCACGGTGGAGGACGTCCTGTCCGGATCGGCGGTCGCCGGACCGCGGGTCGTGGTCGTCGACGGGACCGGCCGGGTCCAGGCAGGCCTCGCCGCCGACTACCTCGCCGTCCAGGGCCGGGCGGTGAGCATCCTGACCGCGTACCACACCGTCTGCGACAATACCGAGGGCTCCACGAAGGAGCCGCTCTTCGAGCGCCTGTACCAGCGGGACGTGACGATGATCGTCGACACGGCGCTCGCGAGGATCGAGGCGGCGGGCGACGGCCACCTCCGGGTGTGCGCGGCCAACGAGTACTCGGGCCGCGAGCTTCGGCTCGATCCCGTCGACACCGTCGTGCTCGCCTACGGGGCGCGCGCCGTCGACGGGCTCTTCGCCGCGCTCCGGGGCCGAGTGGCGGAGGTAGCCCTGGTGGGCGACGCGCGGGCGCCGCGGCTCCTCCACGACGCGCTCCTCGAGGGCACGCGCGCCGCGCGCCGGCTCTGAGCCGGCCCCTCGCCGCGGGAACTGCGAAGGCGGGCGCGGCGCTAGGCCTCGACCGGATAGCGCCGGAGCTTCAGGAAGCCTGACGCGCGCTCGACGCGATCGAAGCCGTCGATCCTGAAGGTCAGCGCGGGTGTCTCGATCTTCAGGCCTCCGAGCGAGGCCCGGGAGATCCTCCGGATGTCGAGGCGCTCGATCATGAAGAACTCCCGGCACGACGGGATGTCGGGCGCGTCGGCGATGGCGGCGCGGACGTCCTCGATCACCTCGGACGTGGGGCGGAGCGTGATCCTCTCCGGCCGGTCGTAGCGCCCGCGCGCGCCGTCGACGAGCGCGCCGATCGCGAGACCGACCAGGCCCCCTCCCCGCACGCCCGCCTGCGTGAAGTTCATTCGCATGTTGCGCATCTCGCGCACGAAGAACGCGAGGCCCCGGTCGTCGATGACCAGGGGGCCGGCGATGAGCCAGCCCTCGATGCGCGCGCCCACCGCCGGGAACGCCACGAAGGCGCCGGTCTTCGAGGTCGTGCGGGCGGGGAGCGGCGCGGCACAGCGGGTGCACGCGCGTGCCTCGTCCGGGTTCGCCGTCCGGCACCGCGGACATTCCATGACGGGCCTCCTTCCCGGGACTGCCCCTCAGTTCCTCAGATTCCACCGGAAAACGGAAAGGAAATCGCGCCGGCTCCGGCCGGATTCCATCGAGCCCGCGCTCGTAGTACAAAGGATGGCCGGACGGCGACTCGCCCTGCCGGGTGGGCGCGTGCCGGGAACGCTGCCACGTACACGAGGAGGGTGCGATGCTGGGAGACAAGATCGGCGAGGAGCGCGGCAAGGTCACCACGCGACGGGTGCTCGAGGGTGACGACTATCGCTACGTCAAGATGGAGGTCTGCTTCGAGGCCAGCCTCACCATCCTCGGCCTGAAGGGCGCCGACATGGGCACCTACACGGTCTTCGAGCGGATTCCGGGCCAGCTGTACGGCGAAGGCCGGGGCATCGTGATCACGGACAGCGGCGAGAGCGCCATCTGGAACGGGCATGGAGTCGGCGCCGCCACGGGGAAGGGACTGGGCATGAAGTTCGCCGCGTCCGTCGCGTTCCAGGCCCCGGCGACCGGCAAGCTGGCACGGCTCAACAACGTCCTGGTCCTGGTTGAGCACGTCGTGAAAGCGGACGGCAGCGCGCGGTCGACGCTCCACGAGTGGAAGGTGTAGGGCGCGGCGCCATTCACCGCGTGCAGATCTGGGTCGACGCCGACGCGTGCCCGAAGCCGATCAAGGACATCGTCTTCCGCGCCGCCGAGCGCCTGCGGATCTCGACGGTCCTCGTAGCCAACACGCCGCTACGGATCCCCGCGTCGCCCTTCATCCGCGTGATGCGGGTACGGCGGGGCTTCGACGTCGCCGACCGGGAGATCGCGGAGCTGGTGCAGGCGGGAGACGTGGTCGTGACCGCCGACATCCCGCTCGCCGCCGAGGTCATCGGCCGCGGCGGCCACGCGCTCGATCCGCGCGGGGTCCTCTACACGAGCGAGAACATCCCGGAGCGCCTGGCCGTGCGGAACCTCATGGCCGAGCTGCGAACGACGGGCCTCGCGACGGGCGGACCCGCGCCCTGGAGCCGGAGCGACAGCCATGCCTTCGCGAACCAGCTGGATCGGCTGCTCTCGGCGCATGGAAAGGCCGACACCGGCGCACCCCACGTCTAGCGGGGCGACGCGAGGCTTCCCAGGAGGGCTCATGCCGATTCAAACCGTGCTCGACAACGACGCCGTGCTCGTCAGCCGCCTCGACGACGCCGCGGTGACGGCGAGCGCCGATCGGCCGATCACGCCCGCGAACGCGCTCCTGATCGGCGTGCGGGACGGCGGCGGCGCCCTGCTCCACCGGGAGGGCAGCGAGAGCCGCTACTTCCCGGTCGCCCGAGGCCGGGTCGACTGGCTCGGCGCCGGCGAGCTGCGGGCGCTGGCGGGCGGCCACCCGTTCGGCGAGGCCCTGCTCGTCGACGTGCGGTCGCTACCGGACGCCCCCGGGGTCTCGCGCACCTTCGGCGACCGGATCCTCTTCCGGAACGAGACGGTGTGCGTCTACGAGGAGATCCTGGGGCCGGCGCAGGTGCGGCCCATGCACAGCCACGCGCCGCGGCTCATCGTCCCGCTCACGGGCGCCCACGCGGCCCAGCGCTTCCCCAGCGGCGAGGCGCGCGAGGACCGCTTCCCGGCGGGAGGCGCGCACTGGGCGCCGCAGGTCATGGTCCACGAGATCCGCAACATCGGCGCCGCGCCCTTCTGGGCGATCTGCGTCGAGCGCGCCTGACGACAACCCCGCGATCTGGCGGGCGCGGGCCCGGCCCGGGCTCCGCATCTCGCGGCGCTTCCGGGCCCGCAGCAGCGGCAGGACGGCTCGCTCGTCGGCGTCCAGGCCCGACGGGCGCCGGCCGCGGGTCGCCCGCCGCGTGATCCGCTCGAGCGTCCCGTCGAGGTAGGCGTCGACGACGCTCGGGTGCACGTAGCACTTCCGGGAGACGGCCGCCGTGTTGCCGAGCCGGATCGCGACGGCGCGGATGGCGCTCACGACCCTGCGCTTCGCGTCGGTCTCCGAGTCGAAGGCCTCGCCCCGAAGGGAGCGCGCCGCCAGCACCGTGCCCGCCCACGTTCGGAAGTCCTTGGCCGTGAAGTCCTGACCCGCGACGTCGCGGAGGTAGGCGTTGACGTCCCCCGACCCGATGGCGTGGCGCTGGCCGGCGTCGTCCACGTACTGGAACAGCTCGTACCCCGGGAGCTCCTGGCATTGACGCACGATCCGCGCCAGGCGCCGGTCCGCGACGTCGACGACGTGGCGCTTCCCTCCCTTGCCCCGGAACTCGAAGCGGAGGCTCCCTCGCGCGACCTTGACGTGCCGGTTGCGCAGCGTCGTGAGGCCGAACGAGCCGTTCGCCGCCGCGTACTCCGGGTTGCCGACCCGGATCAGCGAGGTCTCGAGGAGGCGCACCGCCGTGGCCACGACCTTCTCGCGCGGGAGCCCGGGCCTGGCGAGGTCCGCGTCCACGCGCCGCCGGATGGCCGGCAGCTGCCCGGCGAACATCAGGAGCCGCGCGTACTTGGTCGCGTCCCGCGTCTCGCGCCAGCGGGCGTGGTAGCGGTACTGCTTCCGGCCCCGGGCGTCGCGCCCGACCGCCTGGATGTGGCCCTCGGGCGAGGGGCAGATCCAGACGTCGGTCCACGCCGGCGGGATGGCGAGCGCCCGGATTCGGCGGCGAGTCGCAAGGTCGCGCACCGGCGCCCCGTCGTCTCCCCGGTACCAGAAGCCCCGGCCGGTCCGCAAGCGCTGGATCCCCGGAGCGCCATCCGTCACGTATCGGAGCGACGCCGCCTCCGCGGCCGCGACGGAATCGGCCGCGGGCGCCGGCGCGGCGGACGCCCGTGCGGCGTGCCGGTGACGCGGCGTCGCGGAAGCGAGGCTCACCGACTCGCCTCGGGCCGGTGGCGGGGGATCGGCCTTCTCATGCTGGCGATGGGATAGCAAGCGCACTGCCACGGCGCGGGCCCCTCTGACCGCGGCCGTCACGTGGGACTCACGGACGCCAGGTTGACGTTGCCGCGACACGATGACGGCGCCCGCGCGCCCACTCACCGTTGGCGAACGGGCTCACCCGGCTCGATGGCCAGACGCTCCGGCCGCGCCGCCCCCGCGATTGCTGCGCGCGAGCGCGCCGGCGCATCGCGCGGCGTGAACCTTGCACCGAACAGCGCGTTCGTGGAGGAGGACTTGGATGTGAGCGCCTCGCCGTCGCCGACTCGGTCGATCGTCAACCGCCCGGGCACGCCGGAGCCGGTCGCCGCGGATCCCGCGCCCCTCCTGTTCCTGGTGGTGTCCCTCCTGCGGGAGCTTCACGGGCAGGCCGACATCCTCGAGTGCACGCTGCTCGCCTGCGACAACCCGTACGCGATCCGCCTGCACGCCCCGCGCGAGATGGAGACGGCCGTCCTCCTGCCGCGCGCACCCCTGGAGCGTGGCCTCGTCGATCCGAGGGCCCGGATCCGAGCGCGCAACCTCGTCCGGTCGGCGATGGAGGCGCTCCGAGGCCGGCCCGCCGTCAAGGACGCCCGTCTCGCCGCCTACTTCAAGGCCCTGGACGTTCGGGCGCTGCCCGGACCGCGCTGCGTGTACTGCGAAGCCCCCCTCCTGGCGGAGGATCCCGTGGTGATTCGCGGGGGCTCGAGCTGGCACCTCGCCTGTCCGCCGGCGTGGTAGCAGGCTCCCCGCTCCCCACATGGAAGGGCCGCTCTCGCGCGGCCGGCCGGCCCACAGCGGGCCGGCGGAGGAGAACATCATGGAGACACAGGCCAGAACCGAAGTCCTCCTCGAGGTGATCGAACGCCGGCTGGTCGAGATCTCGGAGCGTCAGCACGCGCTGGCCGTGGAGAAGGCGTGCCTGGTCGAGCAGATGACGCCCCTGCGCCTGGGCGTCGCCTCGCCCGACCTCGCCCTCGCCCAGCTCAAGTCGAAGGGGATTGCGCTCCGCGGTCTCGCCGCCGCCTGGGCAGTCGATCGTCGCCCCCAGGAAGTGGTCCTGAGGGCGGTGGCCCCTCCGCGGTCGAACGTCACGCCTCTGATCGCGAACCGCAGCGAAACCGCCTAGCTCGGCCCTCGAGGCCGACACGGTGACGTCGCCGCGCCACGCTGACCGGGAGCTCCGACGGCTTGACGTGACCGAGGCGGCTGGCGCTGGCACCGGGATTGAACTTCCCGACTCGAGCCGCGCGGCGTCCCTACCTCGACACCGACGCCGCCATCCCGGAGGGTATCGCCATGAAGTGTCGACACACGGAGTGCCAGTGCCAAGTGGAGGCCGGACGCCAGTTCTGCAGCCCGCAGTGTGAGGAGCTCCAGGGACGCTACGAGCCGTGCGGCTGCGCCCACGCGGCCTGCGTGTGACCGCCGGCCGCGGCACTGATCTTGCTCGTCCGACGCCAGTTGCCCGTCCTCGTCACTCTCGACAACTGCTGCGTCAGGGAGGAACGAGCATGACCCAGCCGAGCACGCCCCGGCCCTCAGCCGCTCGGAACGCGCAGTCCCTCGACTTCGCCCCCGTCGTGCTGATCGCCGACGACGACCGTGTCATGCGGGAGCTATGTTGCGAGTCGCTCGCGGACGAGCCGGTGCGCGTGCTCACAGCGGTCAATGGGCGGGAGGCGCTCGCCCTGGCCGAGGCCTGCATCCCGGACCTCGTGGTGACGGACGTCTCCATGCCGCAGCTCGATGGCTTCGGTCTGGTCCGCGCCCTTCGCCGCCTCTACCCCGACGTGCCCGTCATCTTCATCACGGGCGACAAGTACCACGGCGATCGCCCCGTCGAGGAGGTCGCGGCGGAGCACGGCGCCGTGGCCACCTTCCTGAAGCCCTTCGATCTTTCCCTCCTCCAGGACGCGGTCAGGCGCGCGGTGCCGTTCATGAGCCCGCCGCTCGGGGCATCGATCGACGACGGCCGGGCCGCCTGAGACGTCAGCCCGGCGCGCGTCCTACGGGCAGGCAGACCACTTCCGCTGGCCGCGCGTCGACCTCGCGCTCCCGGGCTGCGCGGTCGTGAGCTCCACGACGTCGGCGCAGGCCCTTGACGGGGTCCCGCTTTGACCGGATGCTCGGCGGGGTCAGGCATGACGCGCGGCAGCCTGCCGCGCAGCCTCGAGCGATCGAGCACCCGTGCCGCCGAGGGGATCATCCGTGAAGATCTCGCGCATCGACGTCTTCGGCTTCGACTACACGATCCCCGGCGGGTCGCTGACCCTGTCCGGCGGGCGGAAGGTCAGCGCCGAGCACAGCACCCTGGTCAAGATCAGCACCGACGAGGGGCGGGCGGGCTGGGGCGAGGAGTGCCCCTTCAGCCCGACCTACATGGTGGCGTTCGCCGAGGGCGCGCGGGCCGGCATCCAGCTGATGGCGCCCGCCCTCATCGGCGCGGATCCCTGCCAGATCGAGGACGTCTACGCGCGCATGGACGCGGTCCTGCACGGCCACGCCTACGCGAAGTCGCCCATCGACATCGCCTGCTGGGACCTCCTCGGCCAGGCGACCGGGCTCCCGGTGAGCGATCTCCTGGGCGGCACGGTGCAGCCGAGGTTCCCGATCTACATGGTCGTCGGCGTGAACCGGCCGGAGGCGATGCGGGAGCAGGCCGAGAAGTTCCTCCAGCAGGGCTTCCGCCGCTTCCAGGTGAAGGTCGGCAGCGGCCACTGGCAGGAGGACGTCAAGCGCGCCCGGGCCTGTCTCGAGGTCCTGCGGGACCAGGAGGTCGTCATCTGCGACGCCAACGCCTACTGGCGCCAGCACGAGGCCGCCCAGTTCATCGCCGCCCTCGAGGACGAGCCGATCTACCTAGAGCAGCCCTGCCGGACGCTCGAGGAGTGCCTCGCGATCCGTCGTCGCACGGCGCGACCCATGATCCTCGACGAGACGCTGACCGACCTCGACGCGGTGTTCACCGCCCACGCCGCCCGGGCCATGGATTGCGCGATGCTGAAGCTGTCGCGCCTCGGCGGCATCAGCCGCATCCGGCTGGCGCGCGACGTCTGCCGGCAGTGGGGGCTGGCGGTGACCATGGAGGACTCGGGGGGCGGCGACGTCGTGACCGCCGCGATGGCCCACCTCGCCGCCAGCACGCCGCCGAAGTCGCTCCTGAACGGGATGCTCATCAACATGCTCGTGAACGAGCGCATCGCCGAGGGGACGCCCGAGCCGAACCGCGGGTGGGCGGAGGTCTCCCGCCGCCCCGGCCTCGGGATCACGGTGGACGAGAAGGCGCTCGGCAAGCCCCTCTTCAGCGTCAGCTGAGGGCTCGCCGTATCCTGTCGCCGGCGATGAGCGCGAAGGAATCCGCGGATCCGGGCTCCGCTCACGTCCCGTCGTACTGGGCCGCGACGGCGGGGCCGGAGCCGGAGGGTCTCGTTCCCCTTCCCGGCGACCGCACCGTGGACGTCGCCGTCATCGGCGGGGGGTACACCGGGCTCGCGGCGGCGTACCGGCTCGCCGGCGATCACGGTCTCGACACCGTCGTGCTGGAAGCCGGCCCGATCGGATGGGGCGCCTCCGGTCGCAACGGCGGCTTCGCGATGATCTCGTTCGGCAAGCTGTCCCTCCAGGAGCGCGAGGCGCGCTGGGGCCTTCCCGTCGCCCGGCGCGCCCTCCGGCTCGGGATCGAGGCCTGCGAGCGCGTGCGGGAGCTGATCGTCAAGGAGGATCTCGCCTGCGACCCGCAGCCCGACGGCTGGCTCACCCTCGCCCACCGGCCCGATCGGGTGCCGGTCCTCCGGGAGCGGCTGCGCGTCTACCGCGAGCGCCTCGAATTCCGGGACGTGGAGTTCCTCGAGCGCGAGCGGCTGGCCGACGAGGGCTTCACGCGGAGCCCCTCCGCCCACGGCGCGCTGCGGATCCGCCCGACGTTCGGGCTCCACCCGCTCAAGTACGCGCGGGGCCTGGCACGGGCCGCGCACCGGCGAGGCGCGGCGATCCATCCCGACTCGCCGGTGGTCCGGTGGGAGAGGGACGGGGCCTGGCACGTCCTCGCCACGCCGCGGGGCACCGTGCGGGCCCGCAGGGTCGTCGTCGGGACCAACGGCTACACGCCCGAGCGCCTCCACCCGTTCCTCCACGGGCGGACGCTCGCCGCCACCAGCAACATCGTCGTGACGCGGCCGCTGACCGACGCCGAGTGGGACGAGGTCGGGATGCGGACCACGCAGGTCTACACCGACACGCGCACGCTGGTCCACTACTGGCGGCGCCTGCCCGACGGGCGGATGCTCTTCGGTGGGCGGGCGGGCGTGATCAACACTGAGGCGTCGCTCGCCCGACGCCGGCGCTGGCTCGAGGGCCGGCTCGCGGCGATGTTCCCGTGCCTCCGCGGCGTTGCGCCCGACTACTTCTGGCACGGCGCCGTGTCCATGCCATACGACCGCATCCCGCACGCCCATACCGTCGACGGCGATCCGACTGTGGCGTACGCCCTCGCGTACACCGGGACCGGCGTGGCGATGGCAACCTACCTCGGCGGCCTCGCCGGCGATCTGGCGGCGGGGGTGGCGGTCCCCCGGGACACGCCGGTGACCGGCTCCGGAATCCCGCGCTTCCCGCTGCCGTTTCTGCGCCGCGCCTTCCTGGCGGGCGCCTACGTCGTGTACACGCTGAAGGAGCGGTAGCGCCCGACCCGGCCGGCGATCTACGCGGGCGCGGCCGACACGGCCGACCCCACCCGGCGCGGCGCGCCGAAGAGCAGCAGGGCGACCGCGGCCAGCTGGAGCAGCAGGCACGCCGCGAACGCCACATCGTAGCTCCCGAATCCGTCGCGCAGCCACCCGAGCAGCCCGGGTCCGAACGAGTACGTGAACTGATTGATGGCGATCATCGTGCTCACGACCCGCGCGAAGGCCGTCCGGGGAAACTCCGCCTGCACGATGACGCTGGGCAGGCTGGTCGTGTTCCCCACCCCGAGCCCGAACATCGCGCAGGCGACGTAGAGCCAGGCAGGGCGCGGGTGTGAGACCAGCAGCACGATCCCCGCCGCCTGCAGCAGGAAGTTCCCGGCGATCACCGCGCGCCGGTTCACGCGGTCCACGAACGATCCGACCACCAGGCGCCCGAGCACCGCGCAGGCGGAGGTGAGGCTCACCGCCCAGGCCGCGCCCGCCGTCCCGAGCGTCGGCTTGAGGAAGGATACCTGGTGGATGATGACGCTGATCTGGGCGGTCAGCCCGAGGGCGAACGGCAGCGACACCGACCAGAACTGCCACGTGCGCATGATGGTGCGCATCGACGGCGCGCTCCCGGCCGGCGCCGGGCCGCCCGCGGGCGGCATGGCGGCATCGCCGTCCGGTGCGAGACCCCGAGCCTCCGGCCCGCGGTCGAGCAGCCACAGCACGAGCGGGGTGAGCACCGC
>DATBGA010000136.1:0-2790 GCA_036558225.1 Candidatus Methylomirabilota bacterium
GGCGGTCTCGTAGAGCGTCGCGAGCTCGTCGTGGGTGGGCACGTAGTCGTAGTCCCACAGGGTCTCGAGCTGGTACGTCACCCGTCGGGCCGCCGCCGCACTGATTGTCGTCACGCGCTCACCTCGCATCGAAGTTGGGACCGCCATTCTACCGCGCCCGCGCCGTGGTCGCGCGCCCGATGGACCTGGAGTAGGATGGAGCCGTGCCAGACGACGGGATCTACCTGGAGCAGATGGAGCTCGGGCCGATGCAGAACTTCGTCTATCTCATCGGCGACCCGCAGGCGCGCGAGTGCGTCGTGGTCGACCCGGCGTGGGAGATCGACACCATCGTCGACACGGCCCAGGCCCACGGCATGACGATCACCGGCGCGCTGGTCACCCACACTCACCAGGATCACGTCGGCGGCAGCCTCGAATCGTGGGGCATGCCGGGACGCATTCCGGGGGTCGAGGAGCTCCTGGAGCGGGTGAAGGCGAAGGTCTACGTGCACAAGGCGGAGCGCGAGTTCCTGAAGGGCCTGGGCTCCGATCTCGTGAAGGTGGACAATCACTCGACCCTGAACATCGGCCGCCTCACCGTGACCTTCATGCACACGCCGGGGCACACGCCCGGCTCGCAGTGCTTCCTGATCGACGACCGGCTCGTGTCGGGCGACACGCTCTTCATCGGCTCGTGCGGCCGGACCGACCTGCCGGGCAGCGATCCCACGGAGATGTACTACTCGCTCACGCAGCGTCTCGGCGCGCTGCCCGATGCCACCATCCTCCTGCCCGGCCACAACTACGGCGGCTCGTCCTCGACGATCGGCGACGAGAAGCGGGGCAATCCCTTCATGCGCTTCGCGGCCCTCGGCGATTTCCTGCGGGTGATGGGCGGGGGCCGTATCACGGCACCCTAGCGCGCCTCGACCGCCGTCGGCGCGCCCCGTTGTCTGCCGTCGCGGATGGCTCGAGGTGCTATCCTCGAATGCACCATGTCGTTCGACCTGAAAAACTGGCTCAAGGTGCGCTTCATCGCGGGCTTCTTCGTCACGGTGCCCGCCTTCCTCACCGCGTGGCTCCTCTGGATATTCTGGAGCCGGATCGACGACGTGTTCACCCCGATGTACCAGCGCATCCTGGGACGGGCCGTGCCCGGGCTCGGTTTCCTGACGGCCGTCGGCATCATCCTGATGATGGGCACGATCGCGCGCAACGTGGTCGGGCGCCGCGTGCTCGCCTGGGGCGACAAGCTCCTGCTGCGCGTGCCGATCTATCGGCGGCTCTATCCACCGATCAAGATGCTGATCGACTCGTTCTCGCCCGAGCGACGCAGCGCCTTCGGGGCGGTGGTGCTCGTCGAGCATCCACGGCAGGGCGAGTACGCGTTCGGCTTCGTCACGAGCCACGTCGTGGTCGAGACGCCGCACGGCAAGCGCGAGATGGTCACCGTCTTCATCCCGACCAACAACCTCTACCTGGGCGACGTGGTCGTGGTGCCGCGGGACGACGTGCTCCCGACCGGGCTGCCGGTCGAGGACGGCGTGCGCATCATCGTCTCGGCCGGCAACGCCACCCCACGCCAGCTTCCGAGGAGCTAGGCCACCCCGCCGCCTCGCGACAGGCGCCGCGTCCACTCGGTCACGGCCTCGCCCAGCGGGTACAGCTTGCCGAAGAAGAAGTGGTCGGCCCCCTCGATCGGGGCGGCCGTGATCCACGGGCGCCCCGCCGTGAACCGCGCGAACTCGTCGGGCGGGCAGTACTGGTCGCGTGTGCCCGCGACCACCAGGGTCGGGACCCGCGTGTCCTCGAGGAAGCCGAAATCGTCCATCGCCAGCGGCGGCGCGATCAGCGCCAGACCCGCGATCCGGCCGTCGCGGCCGCCGACCTGGGCGGCGATCCGCGAGCCGAACGAGTACCCGGCGAGCGCGAGCACACCGCCCCCCACGGCCTTCGCGAGCATGTCGAGCGCCGCCGCCGCGTCCTCTTGCTCGCCGACCCCTCCTCCGTGAACGCCGCCCGAGGCCCCGACCCCCCGGAAATTGAACCGCAAGGTCGCGAGCCCGAGGGCGGCGCATACCTCCTGGACGCGTACGACGACCGGATTTTCCATGTCGCCGCCGTACAGCGGATGGGGGTGGCAGATCACGACGCCCCCAGACGGAAAGGCGGGGACGGCCAGCCGAGCCTCGAGGCTCAGGTCGGACCCGACGGCCAGGCGGATGAGCTGTTCGGCTATCATGTGGCGCCATGAGAATACGGGTGGGGACCGCACGCGTCCAATGATCGTGTTGACCTGCCTCCTGACCCGTCGCCGGATCGGCGCCTATCTCGACGGAGCTCTTGAAGAGGGTCCCGCTCGGTCGATTGCCGGACACCTGAGCCGCTGTACCCGCTGTCAAGGCGAGGCGGAGAATATCCGGAGAGTCAGGGCTCTCCTCCGGCGCACTTTGGGCCCGGACCGGCGTGCGGAGCCCGACTGGGCGGGCTTCTGGCCGGGTATCGTTCGCGGCATCGAGGACACCAAGCATCACGAGATGCCGGCGCTCGTTGCGAGCTCGGAAAGCTGGTGGTGGCGGCCTCGGCTGACACTCGGCGGGGCCCTCGTGGTGGCGGCGATTGTCTCGCTTACCCTCTGGCAGCTCAATTCCGGGCCCCTCGCCCCAGACCCCCCGATCTTCGTCAGCTCGGCCCATACCGAGGATCCGCGAGGGAGCGTCGTGGTGTACTCGCCCTACGAGGTACAAGATGTCGCGGTCGTGTGGGTGCTGGGGCTCGACGAATCGTCTGACTGAGCGGCGCGGGGGG
>DATBGA010000137.1:0-57649 GCA_036558225.1 Candidatus Methylomirabilota bacterium
TCGACCGCCTGCACGCCGACCGAGCGCTTCTCGCACGCCTTGAGGATGGAGTTGCGGAGCTTCGCCCGGTCGAAGGGCTCCCGGCGGCCGTCGCGCTTGACGACCATCGGCAGGATGTCCTCGATGTACTCGTACGTCGTGTACCGGCGGTTGCACTTGAGGCACTCGCGGCGCCGCCGGATGAACTCGCCGTCACGACCCACGCGGGAGTCGACGACGCGGTCCTCGGTGTGCCCGCAGAAGGGGCACTTCACGCGAGGCGCTCCGGGTAGAGCGGGAAGCGGCCCGCGAGGGACGCGACGTCCGCGCGCACCGAGGCCTCGGCCTTCTGATCGCTGCGGGACCGGAGGACGCGGTCGATGAAGTCCGCGATGGCCTCCATCTCGGGCTCCTTCATGCCGCGCGTGGTCACCGCGGGCGTCCCCACGCGGATCCCGCTCGTGACCATGGGACTCCGCGTCTCGAACGGGATCGTGTTCTTGTTCACGGTGATCCAGGCGCGGTCGAGCGCCTCCTGGGCCTCCTTGCCGGTGAGCCCGATCGCCGTGAGGTCCACCAGCATGAGGTGGGTGTCCGTGCCCCCGGTCACGAGGCGGTGTCCCCGCTGCACGAGGGCGGCGGCGAGAGCCTTGGCGTTCACGGCGATCTGCCGCTGGTACGCGCGCCAGTCGGGAGTGAGGGCCTCGCGGAAGGCGACGGCCTTAGCCGCGACCACGTGCATCAGGGGACCGCCCTGCATGCCGGGCATCACCACCTTGTCGAGCGCCTGGGCGTGGGCGGCCCGGCACATGACCATCCCGCCCCGGGGACCCCGGAGCGTCTTGTGCGTGGTCGAGGTGACGAAGTCGGCGTAGGGGACCGGGCTCGGGTGGAGTCCCGCCGCGACCAGGCCGGCCGGGTGCGCGATGTCGGCCATCAGGAGGCACCCGCACTCGTCGGCGATCTCGCGGAAGGGCTTGAAGTCGATCGCTCGCGGGAAGGCCGAGCCGCCGGCCACGAGGAGCTTCGGGCGATGCTCCCGGCAGAGGTCCCGCACCTGCTGGAGGTCGATCCGCTCGTCCTCCCGCCGGACCCCGTACGGGACGATCCGGTAGAGCTTCCCCGAGAAGTTGATCGGATTGCCCATGGTGAGGTGGCCGCCGTGCGCGAGATTCGGCGCGACGATCGTGTCGCCGGGCGAGAGGACCGTGAAGTAGACGGCCATGTTGGCCTGGGACCCAGAGTGCGGTTGGACGTTCACGTGCTCCGCGCCGAACAGCTCCTTGGCCCGCTGGATGGCCAGCTCTTCCACCGTGTCCACGTTCTCGCACCCGCCGTAGTACCGGCGGCCCGGGTAGCCCTCGGCGTACTTGTTGGTCATGACGGAGCCGACCGCCTCCAGGACGGCCTCGGAGACGAAGTTCTCGGACGCGATCAGCTCGAGGTTTCGCGACTGGCGCTCCGTCTCGAGGCGGATCGCCTTGGCGACCTCGGGATCGACCTGCTCGAGCCACCGCATGGGCATTCGTCTCCTCTGGCGGGATCGCTGGACGCCCCCACCCTACTGGGCGGGCCCGGGGAGTGTCAAGGCGCGCCCCGATCGCGCCGCTATAATGGGTGCCGTGTCGCGCTTGGTCCGCGTCGCGTCGGCCGGGGAGATCCCCATCGGCCGGGGCAAGTCGGTGGAGGTCGACGGCATCCCCCTCGCCGTCTTCCACGTGGACGACGGCCAGTACCAGGCCCTGGAGGGCTCATGTCCCCACGAGGGCGGCCCTCTGGGGGACGGGGTCCTCCTCGGGGACCGCGTCGTGTGCCCCTGGCACGGCTTCGACTTCGACGTCCGCACCGGCGCCTGCAACGTCGCGCCCGACCTGGCCGTGACGGTCTACCCCGTGTGGGTCGCGGGCTCCGACGTCCTCGTCGAGCTGCCCTGACCCGAGCCGTGAGGGACGGGGATCACCGCCTACTCCCTCTTCCTGATGGGCACCCTGAGCCTCGGCGCGGACTTCTGGGCCGTCCTCTGGCCGCGCTTCGTCCAGGGCTTCGGCATGGGGCTCGTCTTCGTCCCGCTGACCACGATGGCGCTGACCGCAGTGTCCCCGGCCGAGCTGCCGACCGCCAGCGGGCTTTTCAACGTCGTGCGGAACGTGGGGGGAAGCGTCGGCATCGCGGTGACCACCACCTGGCTCTCGCGCCGGACGCAGGTGCACATGACCACGCTGATCGGCCACGTCACCTCGTGGAGCGGCGCGACGGCGGACCGCCTCGCCCGCCTACAGGACGTTTACCTCGCCGGCGGGGCCGACGCCGACACGGCCCGGCGCCAGGCGCTCCAGCACCTCCACGAGGAGGTCCAGCGCCAGGCGTCGCTGAACGCCTTCGCCGACGACTTCCTCCGCCTGGCGGCGCTCTTCGTCGTCATGGTCCCGCTGGTGTGGATGATGCGCCGCCCGCAGGACATCCCGCGTCCGCAGGCCGTCGAGGCGCTCTGAGGATCGGGGCGCGACGCCTCAGGCCGGATCCCGGCGCGTCAGGATCGCCCAGGCTCCGTCGCCGGTCGGCGCGCACGCCAGAACCGCGTGTCCGGCCCCGGCGAGGCTCCTCGGGACGTCCCGCGCCGACGTCTCGTTGTCGACGACGACGCGCAGGACCGTGCCCGCCGGCAGTGACTCGAGCGCGAGCCGCGCCTTCAGGAACGTGTAGGGGCAGACCTCGCCGCGGAGGTCGAGCTCCTCGGCAGCCTCCGGGACCGGCCGCGGCCTTACTTCTCGACCGGCAGGGCGGGCGTGCTGCCCCATTCCATCCACGAAGCGTCGTAGTTCCGGACCCGCACGCCGATGAGGCGGAGCGCCAGGTAGTCCTGGGCGGACCGCATCCCGCTCCCGCAGTAGACCATCGCCGTCCGGTCGGGCCGCGCGCCGGCCGCTCCGAAGAGCGCCTGGAGCGCGTCGGCGTCCTTGAACGTGCCGTCGGGGTTCAGGGTGGACGTCCACTCGATGTTCGCCGCTCCCGGGATGTGCCCGCCCCGCCTCGACCCCTGATCCGCCGCCGTGAACTCGGCCGGGCTCCGCGCGTCGATCAGGCACGCCTCCGGCTTGCCGAGGCTCGCGCGGACTTCCGCGGCCGTCGCGACCGCCTCGCGGCGGGCCCGCGGCTCGAAGCGGCGCGGCGCGACCGTCGGCGCGGCGGACTCGGCCGGCCGGCCCTCGCGACGCCACTTCCCGAAGCCCCCGTTCAGGACCCGGACGTGCTCGTGGCCGTAGTACTCCAGGACGAAGAACAGCCGCGCGGCCTGGACGCTGCCGCCCTCGTCGTAGGCGACGACGATCGTGTCCTGGTCGATGCCGAGCCGCCCGAACAGGGCCGCCGCTGCGGCGGGGCGGATCGGGAAGCCCTCGGCGTTGGCCGCCGGGTCGTCGAGCTCCCCCGCGTCGAGGTGGACGGCCCCCGGCACGTGACCGACGCGATAGACGACCCCACCCGTCATCCCGCTGCGAAGGTCGACCAGGCGCACGCCGGGCGCGCCGAGCAGGCGCGCCGCCTCGTCGGTCTCGATCAGGAGCTGGGGATTCGCGTAGCGTCCGGCGCCGGCGGCCGGGACCGAAGCGCGGACGACGCCGAGGACGGCCAGCGCCGTGACCGCGACGAGCACGGCGCGGCGAGGGATCGTGGTTCGCGGCATTTCGGCCTCCAGGACGTCCGCTGGGACGCCAGCGAGACTGGCGTCAGTCTATCACCGCGGGGGAGGCGCGGTCGCCGCGCGGTGGGCTGGCCACCCAACCCCCCGCCGACGTAAGATAGGCGCGCGGCGCCGCTCCGAGCGCCGCCCAAAAGGAGATGCCGCGTGAGCACCCAGCACTGGCGACGAGGACTCGACCGCCCGATCCTGATGATCCCCGGCCCGACCGAGGTCCCCTGGCGCGTCATCCGCGCGATGGCGCAGGCGCCGATGATCCAGTACGAGCCGCCGTTCGACGACGAGATCCTCGAGCCGGCCTGCCTGGACCTCCGCCAGATCTTCCAGACCTCGGGCGAGGTCATCGCGATGCCGGGATCGGGACGCACCGGGCTCGAGGCGGCGGCCGTCTCCCTGGTCGAGCCGGGCGACCGTGCCGTCGTGGTCGTGGCGGGCGTCTTCGGCAGCCTCATGAAGGAGGTCATGGAGCGGGCGGGCGCGGCGGTGACGGCCTTCGACGTGGAGCTGGGCCGGCCGATCGACCTGGAAGGCCTGGAGCGGACCGTGGCGAAGGTCCGGCCGAAGCTGGTGACGCTCGTCCACAACGAGACGTCGACCGGCGTCACCTACCCAGCGGCCGCGGTCGGCGAGATCACTCGGCGGCACGGCGCGCTCTTCCTTCTCGACACGGTCTCCTCGCTGGCAGGACTGGACGTCCAGACGGACGCGTGGCACGTCGACGTCAACATGACGGGCTCGCAGAAGTGCCTGGCGATGCCCCTCGGCCTCGCCGTGGTCTCGGTGTCGCCGCGCGCGTTCGAGGCCATGGAGCGCCGGGCCCGGCCGTCGGCGAGCTACGCGAACGACCTGGTCCGCTGGAAGCGCCAGTGGGTCCCGGCTTCGCGGGGCGGCGGGGTGCCGGAGGGCGGCCGCCGCAACCAGCCGGTGTCGATGCCGACCCATCTGTCCCAGGCTCTGCGGGAGGCGGTGAGCCTCATCCTCGAGGAGGGCATGCCCAACCGGATCCGGCGCCACAAGATCGCCGGCAAGGCGTTCCGGGCCGGGCTCGCGGCGCTGAAGGTCGATCTCTTCGGTGATCCGTCCATCGCCTCGGACAGCGTCTCGGCCTTCCGGGTCCCCGGCGGCCTCGCGGCCACCGCGGTCGTGCGGCGGATGCGGGATGCCTACGGCATCCTGATCTCGACGGGCATCGAGAAGATGCGGGAGACCCTGCTCCGCGTCGGCACGATGGGAATGACGGCCAGCCCGCTCTACGTCCTCCCGACCCTGTCGGCGCTCGGGATGGCGCTCCGCGACCTGGGGTACCGGGCCGAGACGGGCGAGGCGCTGGGGGCGGCGCAGGCCGTCTTCGACGCCGAGACCCCCTGACGGGGACGGGCGCGCGAGCTCACCGCCCGTCCGGCGGGCGGTGGGCGGTCCGCCTACGGGTTGCGGGGAAGCTGACCGGCCTGGAGATTGACCAGGCGGGCGGCGAGAAACGTCGAGCGTGACGCGCCCGGATTGACGCCGGATCCGTAGACCGCGCTGATCGCCTCGAGATCGAGCCCGGTGAGGCTCGACGCGCCGGAGCCCGGGGACGATCCCGGCCCCGCGCTCATCAGCGAGTTCTCCGGGCCGCCGATCAGACGCGCGTCGATGTGACAGAGGCCCAGCACGCCGTGGCCTACGGCGTCGTGGACGTAGGCCGAGACGCTGCGCCCCCTGGCTCCCACCACCCGCGCTCCCATCAGGAGTCCGCGGCCCGCGAAGCGGTACTGGACGCAGCCAGCGTCCGAGCCACACCCGACCGCCCTGGGGTTCGGCACCTCGGTCACCGTGACCTCATTGACTCCGGGCGGAGGATCGGGATCGGGCGTGACGTCGACGGCGACCGACAGCGCGCCGCCGGTCGCTCCGTCGAGCGGCCCGACCGCCGCGGCGAGGCCGGCCTGCACGGCGGGCGGCACGCGACTCGAGACGCGCATCCTGACGACGGTCCCTCGAGGGTAGCCGCTCCAGAAGCCCTGGAAGGGGCACTCGGTCGCGCCGTCCCGCGGGATCAGCGGTCCGGAGCCGAGGAAGAGGGCGTCCACCACATCGGGCGTCTTTGCCGCTTCCGCCTCGGCGCGGCGAGCCTCGGCCAGCCGCGCCGCCTCAGTCGGTGACTGGCCGCTACCGCAGCCGGCCAGGAGCGCGAGCGCGCCGACCGTCAGTCCGAGTCGCCGGGCGAAGCCGGGCGCCCGAATTCGGTCAACAACCCTCCCATTACACCACATGGCGATGATAATACCCCAAATCGGTCCGCAAGCGGACGACGGAAGTGCCGACCCGTCCCGGCCGAGGCGCGATAGGATGCGGAACAGAGTTCGACGGAGCCCCCGGTCGCCACGACGCGGGAGACAAGCGATGACGTGGCCCACTTTCGTCGCCGTGATCGGCCGACCTGGCGGTGGAGGCGTCGCGTCGTGACGGTGGGCCCGCGCGCCTGGATGACCGTGACGCTCGGGTCGGCCGCGGTCGCGCTCGTCGTTGCGGGCGTCGCCCGGCAGGTGGTGTTCCACGTCCACCCGAACGACTACGTCCGGTCGATCGAGCTGTTCGCGGCCGGCGGAGCCGATTTCAAGGTGGACCCGTCGTCGCATCCGCGGGTCTGGGTGCCTCGGCTCCTGCCGGGTCCGGCCGACGACTGGGCGGGCGGGCGGCCGCACGCGCTCCGGCTGTCCCTGGGACGGCGTCCGGCTCGAGCCCTCGTGCTGTACGTCTCCGGCCGCCACGCGCCCCTCGGCCCCGCGTGGCCGGACGGCCCTCTTCGCGACGCGCGTGCCGATGTCCCCTCCAGGATCGCGGTGACGGTGAACGGGACCGGTGTCGGCCAGATCGAGTCCGCGGCGGGGCGGCGGACGCCCGGAGGCGCCGGAGAGACCTTCTTCCGCACACGGATCCGTCTTCCCGCCAACATCCTTCGGGGTGAAACGCCCCTCGAGCTCGCGCTGGTGAACCAGGCAGGCGCCGCGGTCGCCATCGACGACCTCCGCCTGATCGAGGCGACGCCGATGTTCCGGTGGCGTCACTTGCGGCGGACGGGCTGGCTCCCCGACGAGAGCCTGGTCTTTCTCGTGACGAGCCTCGTCGCGCTCTTCTCGTGGAGCGTCACCGCCTCGACGGGCGCGTCCCTCGCCTCCCGCGGCGGGCACGCCGCCGGGCCCGCCCTCGCCCTCCTGGCTCTGGCGGCGACGCGCGCGATGCCTTCGGACGCGTTCCTGGTCGAGATGATCCCCCGGTGGGCGTGGCTCGCCGTGCCGTGGGTGCTGTGCGCGCTCGTCTGGCTCCGCCCGTTGAGAGTCCCGGCCTCGCCCATCGGGGCCTCACCGCGCGTGAAGCGGGTCCTCACCAACGCGGTCCTCGTGCTGGCCAGCGTCGCGGTGTCCCTCGTGGCGGCCGAGCTCGTCGTTCGATTCGCGCTCCGACACGTGACATCGTCGCGGGACACCCGGACGTACTTCCGGAACCGGGCGCGCGCCCAGGTCAACCGGCTGGGCTTCCGCGAGCGGGACTTCGCCATGCCCAAGCCCCTCACCACCTATCGCATCGCCGTGATCGGCGACTCCCTGGCGTGGGGGGTCGGCGTCCCCACGCCGGAGCGCTTCAGCGACCGTATCGAGCGGGCGCTCGCCGATCGCGGCGGGTCAGGCGTCACGTACGAGCTGCTCAACTTCTCCGAGCCGGGGTGGGACACCGTGCAGGAGCTCGACGCCCTGCGCACCGTCGTCCTGAAGGTCAGCCCCGACTTCGTCCTGCTCCAGTGGTACGTCAACGACTTCGAGAATGGATTCGTCGCCGCTCGGCCGAGGCCGATGGCGCTCGTCCCGTGGGACGGGCTCGACGCCAGCCTGTACGGGACGTCCGCCCTCTACACCCTCGTTTCCGAGGAGTGGCTCGTCCTGCAGGAGTCGCTGGCCCTGACCGAGACGTATCCTGACTACCTCTACCGGCGCTTCCACGACCCCGACGGCCCCGACTCACGCTCCGCGCTCGACACCCTGCGGGAGTTCCTGGGCGAGTGCGCGCGGCACCACATCCCCGTGAGCATCGTCCTCTTTCCCCACGTGGACGACACGCTGTCCCAGGGCGCCTATCGCTACGCGTACCTCCACGATCGCGTCCTGGCCGTGTGCCGTCGTCAGCAGATCGCCTGCGTGGATCTCCGCTCGACCTTCGCCCCCTACACGGACTACCGGAAGCTCTGGGTCACGGACTTCGACGCGCACCCGAGCCCCCTGGCCCATCGGCTCGCCGCCGAGCAGGTCATGGAGACCCTCGGTGCCTACTGGCTGAAGGCTCGCCCCCGGAGCGCGGCCGGCTCCTCCTGACGGCGAGACCCGCCTCGGCCTTCGAGACACGGAGGCCGCGAAGAGCGTCCAGTCCTGCGCGCTCGGTTACCGACGCACCTGCTCGGTCAGGCAGCCGGGGCCGACCGCGCTCGAGCTCGTGAGGCTTCGAATGACATGGCAGAACTCGTGGGCAAGCTCCTGGATCAGGGGCGGCGCGCCGCGTCCCGCGAGGTTGCCGATCGCGTCGCTTATTCCATTGCCGCGCGTCGCAACGACCACCTGACGAGATCCGGTCCGGGTGCACCCATTGAACACACCCCCGGGCGGAGGGATCGCACCCGGGCAATCGACGGGGTCGGAGGTGATCAGCTGGATCGTCCACCCGACGGGATCGGGGCTCGGCTTCACGGCGGACTGGGCGATCTGACACGCCCGCTCCAGGTCCGCCACATGTCGCCGGGCGTCTCGCCCTCGACCTTCGCGCCGCGCCGCACGGTCTCGTTCGCCGTCGTGGCGCTGCTCGGCGTCTCATGCCCGCCACCGTCGCATGCGCTCAGGAAGATCGCGGGGAACGCCCACCGACCGACGCCAATCGTCGTGGAAGTCAATGGTCTCCCCCGTGGCGGCGGTCCAGGAACGGTGGCCCGATAACATGCGGCAGGCAAGGCCGCGTGTCAATGGAGTCCTGGCCCGAGGCACGGCTGGGGCGCTCGGCCTCGGCGAGGCGGCGGCGGGCCGCCTGGACGACGGGGTCGGGCCCTACCCCTACGCGAGCGAGGCCATCGTGGGCTAACATGCTGCCAGGAAGGACCCGCGAGTGACCTCAACTAAAGCGATCCTCTACCACCGCCCCGGCTGAAGCTCCTGCGCTAAGACGAGAGAGTTGCTCTCGTCGTGGGGAGTGCCGTTCGACTCGGTCGACATCGCGGCCCAGCCGGCCGCGCTCGCCGAGCTGAAGCGTCTCGGCGTCCCGGCGGTCCCCGCCGTCGTCACCGCCGGCGGCGTGGTCCACGGCTGGAACCCCGGTGCGCTCGCCGACCTGGTGGGCGTCAGGTACGAGATCCCCCAGAGACTCTCCCCGGCCGCGCTCGCCGAGCGGCTCGACCAGGTTCTCGCGGCCGCCTGCCGCGTCGTCGCGAGCGTCGAGCCCGAGCACCTCACGCTCCAGCATCCGGGTCGCGACCGCTCGCTCCACCAGCTGGCCTTTCATCTCTTCCGGCTGAGCCTCGCCTTCCGGGACGCCATGCTCGAGCGCCGTCTGCCCAGAGCGTGGAACGACGAGATGGCGCCCGCGGGTCTGCCGGACGGCCCCGCGCTCGCGGGCTACGGCGCCGCGGTGCGCTCGGCTCTCCGAGGCTGGCTCGCGACGGAGAGCGCGACCGCCGGAACCGTCGAGACGTTCTACGGTCCCCAGGATGGCCACGAGCTGCTCGAGCGCACCACCTGGCACGCGCTCCAGCATCTGCGCCAGATCCACGCGCTACTCGAGGAGACCGGCGCGCCGCCACGCGAGCCCCTCGATCCGATGCTCCTCGAGACGCTGCCCCTGCCGCATTCCGTCTGGTAGCACGCGCACGCTCGAATCGGCGGCGCTCGGTCGGCTCGGAAGTTCGAGCTGGTGATGAACCTCAGGACCACGAAGGCGCTCGGGCTCACGATCCCGCCGACGGTGCCCGCGCGCCCCGATGCCATCATCGAGTGAGGCTCGGCCCGGTCCGACTCCGAGCCGAGCTCGCCGCGCCCGGCGGATGGGGTGGCGCCGGGACCGCTACCGCGCGAGCGCCTCCCAAAGGAGCTCCGCGGGGTGCTTCGGGACTCGCCCGGTGGTGTGCTCCACCTGCTGGCGGCACGAGATGCCCGGCGCGCAGACGGCGACGTCGACGCCCGCCGCCCGCACCGCCGGGGCGAGGCGGCGCTCGGCGATCTTGACCGAGAGGTCGTAGTGCTCCGCCTCGAAGCCGAACGAGCCCGCCATCCCGCAGCAGCCCGCGTCGACCTCGGTCACGTGGTACCCGGCGGCCTTCAGCACCGCCACCGTGGGAGCCGTCCCGACCAGCGCCTTCTGGTGGCAGTGCCCGTGGAGGAGCGCCGCTCGACCCTTGGCGTCGAAGCGCGGTCGCTCGCCCTTCGCCCACTCGCGCTGGAGGAACTCCTCGAGGAGCAGGCTCTGCCGCGCCACGATCCGCGCGTCCTCGGTCCGGACGAGCTCCGGGTACTCGTCCCGGAGCGTGAGGAGGCACGAGGGCTCGAGCCCGACGATCGGCCGCCCCTGCCGCGCGGCGCCCGCAAGCCGCGCGACGTTGTCGGCCGCCACCCGCCGCGCCTCGTCCAGCATGCCCTTCGAGATCATGGGCCGCCCGCAGCACCCGCGGTCGGCGAGGATTACGCGGTAGCCGAGAGCCTCCAGCAAGCGCGTCGCGGCGATCGCCACCCCCGGCGTCTGGTAGGTGTTGAACGTGTCGTGGAAGAGCACGACCTCGCCGCGCGTCCCGCTCCCCTCGGGGCGCCGACGGCCGTACCATCGCGCGAACGACTCGGCCGCGAACGTGGGCAGCGGGCGGCGCCGGTCGATCCCGGCGACCCGCTCGAGGAGCCACCGGTGCGGCGCCGAGCGCGCGATCCAATTCGAAAGGGGCGCCAGCGCGGAGCCGATCCGGGCCAGCGCGTGGATCCGGCCGAACAGCCGGTTCCGGAGCGGGAGCCCGTTGGCCCGGTAGTAGTGAGCGAGGAACTCGTACTTGATCTTCGCCATGTCGACGTTGGCCGGGCACTCGGCCTTGCAAGCCTTGCACTCGAGGCACAGGTCGAGCACCTCGTGGAGCCGGCGGCCGGTGAACTCGGCCCGCGGCACCTTGCCCGAGAGCACCGCGCGGAGGGCGTTGGCGCGCCCGCGGGTCGAGTGCTCCTCGTCGAGCGTCGCCATGTACGAGGGGCACATCGTCCCCTCGAGCTTCTTCCGGCAGACGCCGATCCCGTTGCACATCTCGATCGCGCCCGCGAAGCCGCCCTGCCCCGAGAAGTCCAGGAGCGTGTCCGGCTCCCACGCTCGGTAGCCCGGCCCGTAGCGCAGGTGCTCGGTCATCGGCGGGGCGTCGACGATGTTGCCGGGGTTGAGGATCCCCTTCGGGTCGAAGGCGCGCTTGACCTGCTGGAAGGCGTCGTAGAGCCGCGGCCCGTAGAGGGTCTCGTTGAAGGGGCTTCGCGCCCGGCCGTCCCCGTGCTCGCCCGAGAGCCCCCCGCCGAACTCCATCACGAGGGCGGTGATCTCCTCGGCGATGGCCCGCATCTTCCGGATCTCGCCCGCGTCCTTCAGGTTGATCAGCGGCCGGATGTGCAGGCACCCGACCGAGCAGTGGCCGTAGTAACCGGCCGCCGCCCCGTGCCGGCCCAGGACCTCGCGGAAGCGCGCGATGAAGGGCCCAAGCTTGGCCGGCTCGACGGCGGTGTCCTCGACGAACGCGATGGGCTTCCGGTCGCCCTTGGTCCCGAGGAGGAGGCCGAGACCGGCCTTGCGGAGCTTCCAGATGGACTGCTGCTCGGCGGCCCCGTAGGCAATGTGGGCCGCGTAGCCGATCCGCTTCCGCGCGCGGAGCGACTCCAGCGCCTCGACCTTGGCGCGCACCTCCGCGTCGCTCTCGCCGGCGTACTCGACGATCATGATCGCCGCGGGGTTGCCCTGGACGAAGCCCATCCGCGTCCGCTGCTCGATGTTCTCCCGGGCCAGGTCGAGGATCATCTTGTCGGTGACCTCGACCGCGTACGGCCCCGTGGCCAGGAGGTCGACCGAGGACTCCAGCGCCGCCTGGAGGTCGTCGTAGTGGATCACGTCGAGGGCCGTGACCTTCGGCTTCGGGACCAGCCGCATCTTCAGCTCGACCACGGCAACGAGCGTGCCCTCGGAGCCGACGGCGAGCCGGTGAAGCCCGAACGGCTGGGACTTCACGAACTCGTCGAGGTTGTAGCCGGACACGCGGCGCATGAGCTTCGGATAGCGCGCGCGGATCTCGTCGGCGTGCTGGGCGACCAGCCGGCGGACCTCCCGGTAGATCTGCCCTTCCAGCCCGTCGGCCCGGCACTTCGCCTCGAGCTCGTCCGGCGTCAGATCCCGGAGCGTGATCTCCGACCCGTCGGCGAGGAGACAGGTGAGCTCCAGCACGTGGTCGATCGTCTTCCCGTACGCGATCGAGTGGGAGCCCGCGGAGTTGTTTCCGGACATGCCGCCGATGGTTGCGCGGTTCGAGGTCGACGTGTCCGGCCCGAACAGGAGGCCCATCGGCCGCACGTGGGCGTTCAGCTCGTCCTGGATCACGCCGGGCTGGACCCGGCACCAGAGCTCCTCCTGGCTGACCTCGAGGACCCGGTTCATGTACTTCGAGAAGTCGAGCACGACGGCGCGATTCACGGTCTGGCCGACGAGGCTCGTGCCCCCGCCGCGCGGCAGGACGGGGACGTTGTACCGGTTCGCAAGCTCCAGCACCGCCCGGACGTCGTCCTTCGAGCGCGGGAGCACGACACCGATGGGCTCCACCTGGTACATCGAGGCGTCGGTGGAGTAGAGGAGGCGCGAGTAGTCGTCGAAGCGGACCTCGCCCTCGACGACCGCGCGGAGCTCCCGCTCCAGGTCGCTCCCGACCGGGGCGACCGGCGTCAGACTTTGCCTTCCCGACATTTCACGCGCCGCCCGGATCCGCGGACCCGGATGGCGCGGCCGCCGGATGCCCCGCCGCCGTCCTGGACACCCCGCCGGGTCGACGCGGAAAGAATTGCCTGGAAGACAAAGTCTGACTCCCTACTTCTTCGCCTTGTCGATCGCGGCGCGGAGCTCCGCCGCCTCCTTCTTGTCGAGTGGCTCGAGGCGACTCAGCACGGCGCGCGCGTCGTCGAGCTTGCCCATCTTCACGTAGGCCTCGCCGAGATACTCGAGGGCCTCCGCGTAGTCCGGCCGGAGCTTGAGCGCCCGGTCGTAGGCCTTGATCGCCTCCGCGTACTTCCCCTGCTGGCGGAGCGAATAGCCGAGGCCGTTCCACGCCTCAGGGAAGGCGTCGCGCTGCTTGATCGCCGCCTCGTAGGCCTGGGCCGCCTTCCGCCAGTCCTTCTTTTGCTGGGCGTCGAGGCCCTCCTGGAAGTGGCGCTCGGCCGACGCCGGCACGCCCGGCGGCGGCGTCGCCGCCGGGGTCGGCCCGTCCGCCCGCGCGGTGGCCGTGAGGAGGATGAGCCCCGCCCCGATCGCCCGCCCGATCCCTGCCCTGCGCATTCCGCTCGTCTCCCTGACGCCTCGCGGGCGCCCCTCTGGTATCCGGCCGGCCGCCCTCGCGGCCGGCGGCTCGGGCGTCATTGTCGCACAGCATCACCGGCGCCTCCGCCCGTCGCGACATAGCCAACCAGCTCGACGTACCCGGCGCCCGCGAGCGGCCGTCCGTCCGCCGCCCCCTCCACCCGGACCGCGCCTTCCCAGTAGCGCACCGCGAGGTCGAGCTCCTGGTCCCGGAGAAGCGGCGTCACGACCACGTCGAGATTGGCGGCCGGGACCCGGAGCCGCCAGCGCGCGGGATACCGCGTGCCTCCGCGCGGGCTCGTCCAGTGGTCGAGGACGACGACCTCGACCGCGTCACGGTCGAGGACGCGCGTCGCGCCGTCGGCGGCGACGAGCGTGCCCTGGCTCTCGGGGGAGATGCCGCCATCGCGCCGGCGGAGGCGGTAGAGCATGAGCTCACGGCCATCCGCGAGCTGGAGCGCGAACCAGTCCCAGCCGACCTGGTCGCGCGACAGCGCGCTCGTGCTCCACTCCCGGTCCATCCACGCGAGCCCCTCGACCGCGAGCGCGCGCCCGCCGGCCCGCACCTGCCCGCCGACCGGCATTCGCGTCAGCGAGTAGTAGTAGGACGCGTTCCCGGGCTCCGCGCTCTTCCGCGAGAGGCCGCGCTCGCCGTGGAGGACCGGCGGCTTCCCGGCCGACAGCATGAGGTCGATCCCGATGTCGCCCTCGCCGGCGCGGAGCCGGAGGGGCCACCCGGCCGGGGCTTCCGCCTCGGCGACCCAATCCCCGACCCACACGCGGAACGGCTCGCCCGCGGCGCCGGCCAGATCGAGGGCGCCCCGCGCCAGCCGGTCGCGCGCGCCGAAGCGGCCCGCATCGACGTCGGTCAGGGCGAGATGCGCCATGTACACGTCGCGCGCGCTCCACGCGGACCGGCGAGGCGCGACCGTCGGAGCGAGCGCCGTCCGGAAGAACGTCAGCTGGAACCCGAAGCGCCGCCCGCCCCCGTTCCCCGCGGCGCGCAGGTTCCCGGTCCAGTACCACCACTCGGTCCGAAAGCGAGGGTGCGGCCCATGATCCGCCGGAAATGCGAACGCGCGCGGGTGAAGGGCCCGCTCGAAGCCTTCCGTGCCCGCGGGGGCGAGCGCCTCGGCCACCGAGAGCGCCGCGCGGAGGCCCGCCGGCCCCGCTCGCTCGCCACCCAGGTGGATGACAACCCCGAGACCGGCGCCGAGCGCCGCCACCACGGCCAGCACGCCGACGAGCAAGCCCACCCCGGGACCCCACGGTCTCACGCCCACAGTCACTCCTCCCGGAGCGCGGGCGCGGGTGGCGTTCGCGCCATGCGCCACGCCGGATACGCCCCGGCCGCCAGGGCCGCCAGGACCGCCAGCCCCACGGCCTCGAGCAGGACGTCCACGGGAACCGTGGTTTCGATCGACCACCCGAACGCGCGGCGGTTGATCACGTGGATCAGGACCAGCGCGAGCGCGATGCCGACGGGGACGGCGAGCACGCCGGCGATCCCGCCGAGGAGCCCCGTCTCCGCCAGGACGAGGCGCCCGACCTCGCGCGGCGTGAGCCCCTGGGCGCGCAGGACTCCCAGCTCCCGGGCGCGCTCGAGCTGGAGCGCCATCAGGGCGCTCAGGACCCCGATCACCGCCACCGCCGTCGCCAGCACGCGGAGCACCGCGGTGATCGCGAACGTGCGGTCGAAGATCTCGAGCGAGCTCTCCCGGAGCGCCCGGTTCGACCGGATGAGGAGGGCCTGGTCTCCGCCCGCCCGGGCGCGCAGCGTCCCGACCGCCGCCTCCGGATCGACGCCGGGCGCGAGCACGAGCCCAAGCGATGACACCCCGCGGTCCTCCCAGCTCGCCTCGTAGGTGCGGCGGCTCACCATCACCACCCCCTGGTCCGAGCCGTAGTCCGCGAACACGCCGACCACCGGGAAGGCCCGCTCGCCGCGGTCGGTTCGGAGCCGGACCGCGCCGCCCACGGTGAGCCCGTGCCGGTAGGCGTAGGGCTCCGAGACGATCGCCGCACCGTCGTCCTGGAAGGCCGGCCACACCGCGTCGGGAGAGCCGGCCAGGAACCGGAACTGGCGGTAGCTCCCGGGGCCGATGCCGAGCGCGACGAGCTGCGTCGGGCCGGAGGGCGACTGAACGCGCGCACCCCGGTAGGTGCCGACGGCCTGGACGCCAGGGGCCTCGCGAAGCCGCGCGATCACCGCTGGGTCGAGCGTCGACTCGCCGCCGCGGCCGGCGGAGATCGCCGGCGCGGACACGTACACGTCCGCGACCAGCGAGGTGTCGAGCCAGCGCACGACCGTGGCGCGAAAGCTCCTGATCATCACGGCGACGCCGACGGTCGCCGCGACGGCCACCATGAGCGCGGCCACCGCCACGCCGGTGCGCGAGAGCCTCGCGACGATCCCCCGCGCCGCCATGTGTCCCGGCAGCCCGAGAAGGCGCCCGAGGAGCGGGCCCGCCGCCCGAGCCGCCCCGACCATCGCGAGCGGCGTGAGCAGCGCGGCGCCGAGGATCGCCGCGAAGAGGCCCGCGTAGCTCCAGCCGAGGCTCCGGCCCGAGAGGCGGATGAGAAGCGCGCCCGCCATCAGCGCTGCGACCCCCAGAAGCGCCGCGCGCGGGGCCGCGCGCCGCACGCGCGTCTCCAGCGCGATGCGCTGGATCGCGGCCCCCGGAAGCGCCGCGCTCGCCTCCGCCGCGGGAACGAGCGCCGCGAGCAGCGTCGCGCCGACGCCGAGGGCCGCGGCCCGCGCCAGTCCGGCCGGCGCCACCGCCAGGTCCCGCACGACGACGACGAAGTACAGGTCGTTGATGGTCCGGGTGACGAGCCTCACGAGCCCCCCCGCCAGGACCACGCCGGCGCCGAGGCCGAGCGCCGTCGCGACCAGCCCGAGGCACAGGGCCTCGGCGAGGACGGTGGCGACGATCTCCGCGCGCGTGACGCCGAGCGCGCGCAGCACTCCGATCGTCGCGCGCCGCTGGACGACCGAGAACGTCATCGTGTTGTAGGCGAGGAAGAGCCCGACCACCAGCGCGAGGAGCGACAGGGCCGTCAGGTTGACGTCGAAGGCGCGCGTCAGCTCGCCGACGAACTCGCTCCGCGCCGCGGCCGGGACCACTTCCATTCCCGGAGACAGGGCCGCCCGCACCCGGGCGAGGATCGCCTCTCCCCGCCGCCCTGCCGGCAGGACGAGGTCGATACGGGACAGAAGACCGGGGCGGCCCAGGAGCTCCTGGGCCGTGGCCACGTCGGCGACGACGAGCCCGCGGAGCGCCTGCCGGCTTCGCGCGTCGGACGGCTCGATCAGGCCCACGACCCGCACCGGGCGCGCCCGGCCGCTCACCCGGAGCCCGAGCGTCCCCGAGACCTCGACGCCGAACTCGGCCGCCGTCTCGCGGCTCAGAATCACCGCGCCCGGCTCGGTCACGAGCGACCCGATGGCGCGGGTCCCCTCTCCCGCGCCCCGCCCCAGGTACGGGCGGAACGGCGCTTCGCTGAACGGGTCGACGCCCAGGAGCTGGAGCGTGCGGCCGGGCATGCCCTCGACGCCCACCCACGCCTCGACCACGGGCGCCAGGGGCTGGACGCCGACCTCACGGGCGAGGCGCGTCATCACGCGCTCGTCGAGTCCCGCGGAGCCGCCGACCACCTGGTGAGTGGCACGGCCGGTCACCCCTTCCGCGGCGAGCGCGAACGCACGGCGGGCGCTCGTGCTCGCGAGGTCGACCGACACGACGACCGCCACGCCGAGCGCGATCCCGAGGACCGACAGGCCGGCCTGCCACGGATGCCGCGCGAGATGGCGGACGCTGGCGCGGAGCAGGGTCATCCGGCGGCCGGCACCCGCGTCTCCACCAGGCGGCCGTCCTGGAGGCGGAAGCTTCGGTCCGCGAGCCCGACCACCTCCGGGCTGTGGGTCGCCATCACCATCGTCCGGCCGGCCCGCCGGGTCAGGCGGTCGAGCAGGTCCAGCACCTGCCGCCCCGTGTCGAGATCGAGGTTCCCCGTCGGCTCGTCGGCGAGCACCAGAAGGGGCTCGTGAACCAGCGCGCGCGCCACCGCCACCCGCTGCTGCTCGCCCCCCGAGAGGTGCTCCGGAAACGCCGGCCCCCGGTCGACCAGCCCGACCTCGGCGAGGAGCGCGCCGGCGCGTGCCCGCGCCGCGTCACGCGACCGTCCGCAAAGCTCGAGCGGGAGACGCAGGTTCTCCTCCACGGTGAGCGTCGGAACGAGATTGAAGAACTGGAAGATGAACCCGACGTGGTGCCGGCGGAACAGCGTGCGCGCCGTCTCGGGCGCCCGCGCGAGCGCGAGCCCGTCGACGACGATCTCGCCGGCGGTCGGCACGTCGATGCCGCCGATCAGGTTCAGGAGGGTGGACTTGCCCGAGCCGCTTCGCCCCACGAGGACGCACAGCTCGCCGCGGCGGATCGCGGCGTCCACGCCGCGGAGGACCAGTCGCTCGGCGTCGCCCTCCCGGTACGCCTTCGTGACGCCGCGAAGCTCGACGAGAGGAGGCTCGGCGGCCGGCGCCCTCATCCCCCCGCGTGGAGCGCGCCGAAGTGGCAGAGGCCGATGTCGAGGCGCTCCACGGTCGCCCGCGCCTCGCCGTCGCAGAGCGCCGCCAGCTCGACCTCCCGCTGGCGCCCGTAGCGGCTGTAGGCGAGGCTCTCGTCGAAGTAGCCCGGGTGGCACATGAGCTCGGTGAGCCCGAGCGGTAGCGTGGCGAGCTGATCGAGCAGGCGCTCAGTCGTCCAGTACGGCTCGGACCGGGCGTCGCCGACGAACGCGTCCGTCGTGGCGATCCCGTGGCGGCGGAGGCCCTCGCGGAAGCCGGCGTCCTGGCTGCGCAGGGGGAGCCGGGCGCCCAGGACCACGTCGACGACCGCGTCAAGCACGCCGGGCACCCGATGGACGTGGTGATGGCTGTCGAGATGGGTGGGCCCCCGCCCGAAGCGGCGCGTGAACGCCTCGATCTGGGCCTCGCACTCGCGCCGGACCTCGTCCGGGCGCGCCCGCGCCTGGAGGGCCGCCAGGTCGCGCCCGAAGCGGCCCTCGCCGTCGACGAGCGACGCGACGGTGCCGGCCGGCGACACGGGACGAGCCCACGTCAGGTTGAAGTGAAGTCCGAGCCCCAGGCCGGACGCCGCCGCGGCGGCGTCCGCCTCTGGCTGCGCCGGCAGGCTGGCCAGCACCGTCGTGCTGGTCACCAGCCCCTCGCGGTGGGCGCGGAGGATGCCGCGGCTCACGCCCTCCGTCAGCCCAAAGTCGTCCGCGTTGACGATGAGCCGCCGCGCCGGTCCCCCGCTCACCGGATCGGGCCCTCGCCTACTGGCCGAGGGTGCGCCGGACGTACTGGCGCACCTCCTCCGTGAGGAGCGCCTGCCGCCCGCTGTCCGTCACCGCGTCCTCGAGCAGCTCGAGGTCCAGCACGAGCGGCGTCGGCGCCTTCTTCCCCGCGTCCAGCTCGAGGGTGAACACGCACTGCTCGTTGGACTCGGTGAAGACGGCCTTCGCGCGCGTGAAGGAGCTGTCCTCGAGCGCGACCGTCTCCAGCGCGTGCCGCAGCACCCGGAGGATGCCCTCCTGGGCGTCGCCGGGCACGGTGCCGAACGCGCTCATCATCCGGATGTCCGCCATGCCGGCCTCCTCCAGTCAGGTTCCCGTGGCCGTCGCCGGGCTCATGTGGTCGACGCCGGCGGCGAGCCCGCGCCGGGTGACCTCGATCACCTGCGGCCGGGCGAAGTAGAAGCTCGAGTACGTCTCGGTCAGCGGCGCGACCCGGTGCCCGCGCCGACGGAGGTCCGCGACGGTCGCCCCGCCCATCCGGTCGTCCACCTGGACCGGCCCGCCCTCCGTGTGGAGCCGCGGCGCCTCGACCGCTGCCTGGGGGCCGAACGCGAAGTCGAGGAGGTTCGAGAGTACCTGGGGAATCGCGGTCACGATCTTCCGGCCGCCCGGCGCGCCGACGGCGAGGTACGGGGCGCCGTCGCGAAGCGCGAGGAACGGCGTCATGTTCACCAGGGCGCGCTTGCCGGCCTCAATGGAGTTCGGCCGCCCCGGCTCCGGATCGAACCAGATCATCCCGTTCGACAGGAGCACGCCGGTGCCTGGCACGACGACCTTGGAGCCGAAGAGGCTGACCGCCGTGTGCGTCAGCGACACCAGCGTCCGATCGCGGTCGACCGCGCACACCTGCGTCGTGCACTCGCCGGTCGAGCCGACCGCCGGGACGCCGGCGGGCCGGCGGGCTCCCGACCCGCCGCGCTCGAAGCGCCACGGATCGACCCGCCGCCGCGCGTGGCGGCGGCCCTCCGGGCGGATCCCCGCGGCCACCGCGCGCGCATAGGCCTTGCCCGCGAGCGCGGCCCACGGCGCCCGGACCCGGGATGGATCCCCGAGCCAGCGGAGGCGATCCTCGAAGGCGATCCGGATCGCCTCGGCGCGCAGGTGCGCCGTGCGCCCGCTGGTCGGGCCCTCGCCGACGGCCGCGCCGGCCTCGAAGCACTCCAGGACGTTCAGCATCTCGAGCGCCGTCACGCCGCCTGTGGCCGCCGGCATCCCCAGGAGCGTCACGCCCCGGTAGCGTCCGGCGAGCGGCTCGCTCACGCGGACGCGATAGCGCGCCAAATCGGCGCGATCGAGGATCCCCCCGCCGCGGCGGACCTCCGCCTCGATCGCCTCCGCGAGCTCACCGCGATAGAAGACGCTCGGTCCCTCCTTCCCGATGAGCTCGAGGCTGCGGGCGAGCGCGGGGTAGCGCACGCGGTCCCCGCCCTCCAGGTTCGCCGGCCGCGGCGGCCACCGTCCGTCGCGGAGGTAGATCCTCGCCGCTTCGGGGAACCGCGCGAGCTCCGCCGCGTACATCCCGGTGACGATCGCGAGGTACCAGTCCACCGGCACTCCCCCGCGCGCGAGCCGCACGGCCGGCGCCACCGCGTCGCGGAGGTCCAGGGTACCCCATCGCTCGAGCGCGAGGGCCAGGCCTGCCACCGATCCCGGCACCGCGACCGCGAGGTGGCCGTGCACGTTGGCGTCGCCTTCCACCGCCCGCCACGGGAAGAGATCGCCGCTCCGTCCGGCCCCCAGGCGGTACATCCGCGCGTGCGCCCGCCGCGGCGCCTCGACGTTGAAGTCGAGCGCGACCGAGGCGCCGGTCCGGGGGCGGTGGATCAGCATCGAGCCGCCGCCCGCGAGACACGACATGAACGGCTCCACGACCGTCATCGCGAACGCGGTGGCGACGGCGGCGTCCACGGCGTTCCCGCCACGACGAAGGATCTCGGCGCCCACTCGCGCGCCGACGGGATGGCCCGCCGTGACGCAGGCGTGCGGCGTCTCGAGCTGGCTCTTCGTGACGGTGAGACGAGAGGCCTTCACGGCGCGGTCATTCTCCCACGGCCCCCCGGGGGGTGCCAGGGTGGAGCCGGCGCCGGCCGCTCAGAAGCGGACCTGGGGAACCGCGCGGTCGGCGGGGTCCTCGATCTCGAAGAACTCGCGCCGCATGAAGCCGAAGGGGCCGGCCAGGAGGTTCGTCGGGACGCTCTCGATGCGCGTGTTGAGGTCCCGCACGGCGGCGTTGTACCCCTGGCGCGCGCCGGCGATCATCCCCTCCGTGTCGGCGAGCGCCTGCTGGAGCGACAGGAAGCTCTGGTTGGCCTTGAGATCCGGGTAGTTCTCCGCGACGGCGTAGAGCCCGCGGAGGGCCTGGGTCAGGAGGCCTTCGGACTGCGCGACTTGCCCGGGCGTCGTCGCGCCCATGGCCCGGGTCCTGAGCTCCGTCACCTTCTCCAGCACGCTCTTCTCGTGTCCCGCATACCCCTTCACGGTCTCGACGAGGTTCGGAATGAGGTCGTGGCGGCGCTTGAGCTGCGTCGAGATCCCGGACCACGCCTCGTCGACCCGCACTCGCGCCCGGACCAGGCCGTTGTAGAGACCGACCCCGGCCAAGACGAGCACCACGACGACCCCCAGCCCGACGAGTCCGATCATTCCGATCCTCCCTCGGCCCGGCCCCGCGCGAGCGCCGGGCCAGCGCCGCTCGCTCCGCCCGCCCGATGGTAGCCGAAGCGCATGGGCCCCGGAAGCGCGGAGTTCTGCTACCATGGCCGGGACCGGCAGGCACCGGCATTCTCATGCGTCAACGTGTGCTGATCGTCGAGGACGACGCCCCCGCTCGGAAGGGCCTGGCCGACCTCCTTTCCCTGTGGGGATACGAGGTCGCGACCGCCGGTGACGGCGCCGAGGCGCTCGAGCAGGTGACGGAGGAGCCGCCCGCGGTCGTCGTGAGCGACCTCGTGATGCCGGGCATGGACGGCCTCGCCCTCCTGTCCGCCCTGCGCGTCGACCATCCCGACATCGCCGTCATCATGCTCACCGGTCAGGGCTCGATCGAGAGCGCGGTCCAGGCGATGAAGGAAGGCGCCTACGACTACCTCACCAAGCCGCTCGACCCGGCCCGGCTGCAGGTCCTCCTGGAGCGGGCGCTCGACCGCGCCGAGAGCGCCCGCGAGGTCCACCGGCTGCGTCGAGAGCTGCGCCGCCGCGGGGCGTTCGGACGCCTGGTCGCCGAGGCACCTGCCATGCAGGAGGTCGCCCGGCAGATCGAGCAGGTCGCGCCGACCGACGCGACCGTCCTCGTGCTCGGCGAGAGCGGGACGGGAAAGGAGCTGGTGGCACGCACGATTCACGACCACTCGCCGCGCCGCCGCGGGCCGTTCGTCGCCGTGAACTGCGCCGCGATCACCGAGACCCTGCTCGAAAGCGAGATCTTCGGCCACGAGAAGGGCTCGTTCACGGGCGCCACTGGACGCCGCCCCGGCTGCTTCGAGCTCGCCGACGAAGGGACGCTCTTCCTCGACGAGATCGCGGAGATGAGCCCGGCCACCCAGGTGAAGTTCCTCCGGGTGCTCCAGGACGGACGGTTCCGGCGGGTCGGGGGACAGGCGGAGATCGCCGTCGACGTCAGGGTCATCGCGGCCACCAACAAGAGCCCGATGAAGGCGCTGCAGGACGGCGCGCTCCGCGAAGACCTCTACTACCGCATCGCCGTGTTCACGCTCGCGCTCCCCCCGCTCCGCGAGCGCCCCGAGGACCTCGGCGAGCTGGTGCGCGCCCTCCTCGAGGAGCTCGACGAGCGTCACCAGCGGACCGTGCGCGGCGTCGACGAGGCGGCGCTGGCGGTGCTCCGCCGCTACGCGTGGCCTGGGAACGTGCGCGAGCTCCGGAACGTCCTGGAGCGCGCCGTCATCGTATGCCCGGGCGACCTGATCGGCGTCGCCCACCTGCCCTCGCCCCCGGCCGCGGTGGCAGTCCCCGCGGAGGCGGCCGCGGGCCAGGCCGCCGACGACGTGCGCCTCCATGTCGGCACGACCGTGGACGAGGCCGAGCGACGTCTCATCCTCCGCACGCTCGCCTACACCGGCAACAACAAAACTCGCGCCGCCGAGATCCTCGGCATCAGCCTCAAGACCCTCCACAACAAGCTGAATCGCTACAACCGGCCGTCGTGACGTCGGACGACGCCCGTTCGCGCAGGCCATCCCGCCCATGGCGCTGAGCGCCCGCACGCGCGAGCTGCTCGGCCTCACCCTGGTCGTCCTCCTCGTGGTGGCCGTCGCGACCGCCGCGCACCTCGCCACGCTCGCGCGGCTCACGCTCGGCAACGCCGCGGACGAGGGTCGCCTCCTCTCCCGCCAGCTCCTCCACCAGGCCGCGTACGTCCTCCAGGGCGCGGGGGCCGCCGGTCCCGCCGCCTTCCGCGAGGATCCGGGCCTCCGGGCCCTCCTCGACGGCCAGATGGGCTACTCGCGCGTCGTGGTCTACGGCGCCATCGTCGACGCCAGCGGGCGCGCCCTCCTGCACAGCGACCCGACACTCCAGGGTCGGACGCTCCCCGGGCGCCCGCTCCTCGACGACGCGCTCGCGGCCGCCGGGCTCTCGAAGCTCGCCCGGATGCTGCTCGGCCCGCCGCAGATCTACGAGGTGCGGCTCCCCGTCCGCCTCGGAGACCGGCCCTTCGGCACCGTGCAGGTGGGGGTCTCGACGAGCCTGGTCAGGCAGACCCTCCGCGACGCGCTGCTGCGAAGCCTCGCGTTCGGCGCGGGCGCGCTCGCCCTGGCGGTGGCGCTCGGGCTCGGCACCGGGCGCGTGCTGCTCGGCTACCTCCGGCGCATCGCGCGTCGGGTCGAGCGGCTCGCCCGCGGCGACGCCGGGGTCGAGATCGGGCCCGGCGACGACATGGGCCGCCTCGCCGAGCGGATGCGCGGCCTCGGGGAGCGCATCCAGGCGACCACGGGCGGCGCCGGCGACTCGGGCTCGGAGGGAGAGGAGCAGCTCCAGAACGCCGTCGTCCTCCTTCGCGCCGACGGCGTGGTGGCGTTCGCCAACGCGGCGGCCGAGCGCCTCTTCGGGCGGACGCTCGCGGGGCGGTCGCTCGCCGAGGTCCTGCCCCGGGGGCATCCCCTGGTCGCCTTCGCGGCGACCCTCCTCGACGGCCGCGTCTCGCCGCTTCGCGAGACGGTGACGCTCCCCGCGGGCGTCGGGGAGCACCGCGAGTGGGCGGTCTCGGGACATCTTCTCGCCGCCGACACCGAGTCCGGGGGCGGCCTGCTCGTGCTCCGCGATCTCGAGCCGGCCCGGGCCGTCGAGTCCCTGCTGAGCTACTCGCAGAAGCTGGCGGCGCTGGGCCGCCTCACCTCGGGCGTCACCCACGAGGTCAAGAACCCGCTCAACGCGATGCGCATCCACCTCGAGCTCCTGCGCGCGCGCCTCGCCCAATCCGGACAGCCGGCGCCGCCGGAGATCGCCGAGAACCTGGACGTGATCGCGCACGAGATCCAGCGGCTGGACCGCGTGGTGCAGGGCTTCCTGCGGTTCGTCCGGCCCCAGGACCTCCGCCTCGCGCCCGTCGACATCAACGCCGTCCTGTCCGACGTAGCGCGGGTGGCGCGGCCGGAGGCTGCGCGGTCCGGCGTCGAGATCGTCCTGGAGCCCGGACGGAGCCTGCCCCGCGTCACCGCGGACTCCGGGCTCATCGCCCAGGCGAGCGCCAACCTCGTGAGCAACGCGATCCAGGCGATGCCCGGTGGGGGCACCCTGGTCGTCGCGAGCCGGCGCGCCGCGCCCGGCGGGGTGGAGATCCGCGTGGCCGACCAGGGCGTCGGCATCCCGCCCGAGAACCTCGAGAAGATCTTCCGCCTCTACTACACGACGAAGGCGGGCGGATCGGGCATCGGTCTCGCGATGGTGTACCGGATCGTCCAGATGCACGACGGCCGGGTCGACGTGGAGTCGACGGTTGGCAAGGGCACCACCGTGACGCTCACGCTGCCCGTCGCGCCCGACGCGCGATGAGAGCCCTGGCGATCGCTGCCATCCTCCTGGCCCTCGCGGGATGCGGGGCCTTCCGCCGGGAGCTCCCGCCGTGGGCGCGACCCGTGCCCGCCGCGGCCAGCCCGCCGACGGCGGTCACCTCCGAGGAGCCGGCACGCATTGCCGTGCCGCCGCCGCAGCCGCCGGCGCCGCCGTCCGCCAGCGAGCCGGCGCCCGCCACGCCTCCGCCTCTCGCCGTGACGCCCGCTCCGCAGCCGCCGGTGCCAGCCCGTCCGGTCGCGCCGCTGCCCCAGGCACCGGCCCAGCCGGCGGTCCCGGCTCCCGCCCAGGCCGTTCCCCCGACGCCACCGGCTGCCCCCAGCCCTCCGCTGACGGCGAGCCTGCCGCCCGCCGAGGTCCGGCGGCTCCAGGACGAGGCGCAGCGCGGAATAGAGGAGACCGAGCGCCTCCTGCGCCACCTCGAGGGCCGACCGATGGCCCCGAAGGACCTCGAGACCCTCCGCCTCGCCCAAGGCCTGGTCGAGCAGGCCCGGAAGGCGCTCGGGGGCCAGGAGTACGAGCGCGCGGCGAACCTGGCGGCAAAGGCGCGCACGCTCGCGGACGACCTGAGCACCCGCCGCTAAACTGGCCTTCCGGCAAGTAACTTTTTACATCTTGCCGGTGAGACCTCCGTGGTAACTCTTACATCGCGTCAGGGCTTTCGTATGCCCGGACGGGGCGGGCAGGACCCACTCGGCGGCGGCCCAGCGCCATGGAAAATCGGGCGCGGTGGCGGCCGAGGAGGCCACGGCGGGAGATGCCCGGCACGCCCTTTGCGAGGGCGAACGACGGACTGATCCGTCACCTAGCGGGGACTGTCCCGCACAGAGGAGGACGTCGCATGCGGATACGTTCGCTGATGATTCTGGTGGCCGCCCTGTCCCTCGTGACCGTCGGCTGCGCGACCAAGAAGTTCGTGCGCGAAGAGGTCTCGAAGAGCGAGGCGAAGCTCGGCGCGGACGTGGGTCGCGTCGACAGCGCCCTCTCCGAGGAGAAGGCGCGCACGACGGCGATGAACGACGAGCTGGGCCAGACGAAGGTCGCGGTCCAGCAGGCCGACTCTCGCGCAACCGAGGCGACCACCCTCGCCAAGACGGCCCAGGGCCGTGCCGACGAGGGCGTGACCAAGGCCACGGCGGCTCAGGCGCGCGCGGACGAGGCCCACGCGGCCGCGGGTCAGGCGATGGCCAAGGCGGATGAGACCAGCGCTCGGCTCACCCGGCTCTGGGCGAACCGCGACAAGCGCGTGCCGGGCGACACCGTCGCCATCCTGTTCCGCTTCGACAAGTGGGAGCTGGACGACCGAGGCCAGACCGCGCTGCTCGACGTCGCCAAGCAGCTCCAGGACAACCCGAGCCTCGTGGTCGAGCTCGAGGGCTACACGGACAGCGTGGGCACCATGCCCTACAACGTCCAGCTCAGCCAGCGGCGCTCGGAGGCAGTGCGCCGCTTCCTCGTGGAGAGGGGCATCGAGATGCACCGGATCCACTCGATCGGCCTCGGTGACATCAAGCCGTCGGCGGACAACAACACCGCCAAGGGACGTGAGCAGAACCGGCGCGTGATGGTGAAGTTCTTCGCGCCGGCCGAATAGCTTCGGATAGAGCGAGTCCCGCTCAGATCAGCGCGGACTCGAGCACGATCCCCCGGTCCAACACCCGGGCGGCGGCGCTGGCCGCGCTGGCGACGCCGCCCGGGACCTCCGGTCCTTCTGCCAGCTGACGCAAGAGGTCGATCAGCCGCCGCATCGCGCGGATGAGGTCGCCCTCGTGGCCCCCGAACGAGTGGGCGACGATGCGCGCCCAGTCGTCGTCCCCCGAAGCCCACCGGAAGACCGCCGCGACGAAGCCGCTCTGCACGCGCGCCGGCCGTTGGAGCCCCACGCGCCGCTGGACGGCCTGGATCGCCTCGGCCGCCTCCTCCATCTGGCGCACCCGGCGCCGGAGCCCGGGCCGCTCGCGCAGGAGGCGGCGCGACGGCTGATCCTCGGCGGAGCGCGCGTCCTCGATCAGGCAGGAGACCAGGGCGGCGACCTCGGGGGGCGGCGCGCCGTCGAAGACGCCCCGGTGAACGACCTCCGCGACCAGGAGCTCGTGGTCATGCCGCAGCGACGCCACCAGCTCGCCCTTCGGCCGGAGCACGCCGTCCTGGACGGCGTCGAACGCGTCGAGGACCTCGAGGACGCGCCGGTACTCCTGCCAGATCGCGTCGCGGATGCTCTCGAGCGCGGTGCGGCGATGCTCCAGCCGGCCGTGCTCCTTCTCGAGCGTCTTCCAGGCCGCATCGCAGCGCGGGCGCGCGTCCCACGGGCAGGCGTGGCACTCGATCCGCTCGAGCGCGTCCTCCGGATCGCCGCGGCGCTCGCGCTCGACGAGTGCGTGGAGATCGAGCTCGCCCAGACGGGCGAGGAGGGCGCCGCCCTCGCGGGCGAGCGTCTCCCGGACGTCGCGTCCCCAGCCGCGGTGGTGCGCCGCGAGGTTCCGGATCGCGGGCGGCAGGAGAAGCGGCGGCGTCGCCCAGAACACGCGCTTGACGTTGCCTGCCTTGGCGCGGACGAGCGAGCCGTGGGTGAGCAGCGTGTCGACGAGCACGCGGTGGCCCCGCAGGCGGTGCACGGCGACGACCACCCCCAGTCCGCCGCCATCGCCCCGCTGACGGAGCAGCACGACGCGGCCGGGCTCGACGTCGTCGAGCGCCCGGACCCGCGCCGGCCGCGACCGGGAGCCCGCCGCCCGCCGGCGCGCCTCCACCTCGGCGCGCAGCTCCCGGTAGCGCCCGATCCGCGCGAACTCGCCGCACGGTGCCACGTAGCGCTCGGCCTCAACGACCGCCGCCTGAGCGTCGGCCATCTCGCGCTCCAGGTGACGGATCCGGCGGAGGCTCTGATACTGGCCGAAGGAGGACTCGACCACGCGCCGGATGGCCGCTTCCTCCCGCACGGTCTCGACCAGGAGCGCCACCGAGCCGAAGCCCAGTCGGAACTGGCTCACGATCGGCTCCGGGGCCCCCTCGACGACCGAGAGCGCCTCCTCCAGGCTGTCCCGCGCGTCGAGGGCGATCACGCACTGGCCTTCCAGGTCGATGCCCCGCCGCCCGGCGCGCCCCGCCATCTGCGTGAGCTCGTTCGTGGTCAGCGCCCGGAAGCCTCGGTCGGTGCGCTTCGTGAGCCCCTGGAGCACCACGCTCCGGGCCGGCATGTGGATGCCGAGGCTCATGGTCTCGGTGGCGAAGACCACCCGCACCAGCCCTCGCTCGAAGAGGACCTCCGTCAGGCGCTTCAGGCTCGGCAGGATCCCGGCGTGGTGGAGCCCGACGCCGATCCGGAGCGCCTGGAAGATCGTCTGGTTGAGCGCGGAGGCGGCGAGCGCCGGGCTCTCCTCGACGGCCTCCGCAATCGCCCGCTCGACGTCGCGGCCGCGGGCCCGGTCGAGGAGCGCGCGGCCTTCCTCGAGGACCTCGTCCATCGCCCGCTCGCATCCGGCGCGGCTGAAGATGAAGTAGATGGCGGGCAGCCAGTCGCGTCCCTCCAGCTCCTCGAGCATCGCCGGGACCGCGGCCACCCGCCGGGCGTAGAGGCGGCCGCGGCCCTCGTTGCCGCCCCCCTCGATCCCGACGAGCCTGGCGCGACCGGCCCTCACGGCGTCCAGCGAGTGGACCTCGGCGGCCAGATCGGCCACGTGGTAGCGGAGCGGCACCGGACGATGGGGATGGACGATCGCCTGGATGGGCCGGTGCACCAGCCCGATCCAGTCGGCGATCTCGCGGACGTTCGCCACCGTGGCCGACAGCGCCACGAGCGTCACGTCCTTGGGCGCGTTGACGATGATCTCCTCCCAGACGGTCCCGCGGCCCTCGTCGCCCATGTAGTGGCACTCGTCGAGCACGACGTGGCGGAGGCCCTCCAGGGTCCCGGTGTAGAACATGTTCCGGAGGATCTCGGTCGTCATGACCAGGACGGGCGCGCGCGCGTTGACCTTCACGTCCCCGGTCAGGATGCCGACCTCGGCGACGCCGAACTGGCGGCAGAAGTCCGCGTACTTCTGGTTGGACAGCGCCTTCAGCGGCGTCGTGTAGGCCACCCGCCGCTTCGCGGCGAGCGCATCGTGGATCGCGAACTCGGCCACGAGCGTCTTGCCCGCGCCCGTCGGCGCGGACACGATCACCGAGGAGCCCTCGAGGATGGCGAGGATCGCCGCGACCTGGAAGTCGTCGGGCGGGAAGGCGTACCGGCGCGCGAACGTCCGGAACAGGTCGACGGCGTCCTCGGAGATGTGGCCGGTGTCGAGGGCGGCCTGGATGGTCGCGGGGGGTTGGTAGGGCAACGGGCGCGGGGTCCCTCCCGGGCGCATTGTACACTGAGGCGTGCGGCGCGGCGTCTCGATGGCCATGCGCGCGGCCGTCCTCGTGGCGGCGCTGGGGGTGGGCCTCGTTCTCGCGGGCCCGCCCGCGGGCGCGACCCACCTGCCCGACCATCGCTTCCTCGTGCTGGGCTACGTCACCGATGCGGACGATCGGCCCGTGGCGGGGGCCCGCGTGGTCGTGACCCGGCTCAAGACCGGCCTCGAGTACCCGACCACGACCGAGCGGGACGGCTTCTACCTGGTCGTCCTCCATCTCCACGACGAGGACGAGGGCGAGCGCCTCGGATTCGAGGCGAAGGGCGTGAAGGGGGAGCTGCGCGCTCGGTACGACACGCGCGACAAGAAGGTCGAGCGCGGCACCCGCGTGGACGTGCGCGCCGATCGCCTCGTGGAGAATCGCCTGGCCTTCGCCGAGACGCTCCGCGCCTACCTGAGCCGCTAGGAGGGCGACGCGGCGCCTGATTCCTTGACAGTCCCGCGGGGCCGACGATGTAATGAGCGTGAGCCAAGCCCGAGAGCCAGGGAGGGCCGTGATGAAGGCGTACGTGCTCGTCGAGACGAATGCGGGCAAGACCAAGGCGGTGAAGAAGGCGCTCGGGAAGCTCAAGCCCGGCAAGTGCCGGATCGAGTCCCTCGACGCGGTGACGGGCCCGTTCGACTACATCGCCGTCGTCCAGGGTCCGGCGCTCGACGACATCGGCCAGCTCGTCACGGAGGGGATCGGCGCCATCGACGGCGTGACGCGCACGACCACCTGCCTCGCGGTGTCGGTCGGATGAAGGGCGGCGCGCGCGTCCTCGTCGGGCTCCTGCTCGGGCTGGCCGCCATCGCCGATCGCGGAGCCCAGGCACAGAACCCCCAGGCCTCGGCCCCCCAGTATCTTCCGTTCGCGGAGTTCGCGCCGGGCGACTCCCCGCCGCAGGTCACGGCCAAGCAGGCCTACAACGACGCCGTCGAGCGCTACAACAAAGCGCTCTACGACTACCACGTCACGCTGGGTCAGGTGAACCAGCTCGCGGATGCCTACAGCCAGGCCGGAACCACCGCCGAGCGCGACAAGGCGCGCGCCGACGCTGTGCCGTTGCGGGCGAAGCTCGAGGCCCTCCGCCGTGACGCCACGTCCCTCGCCGCCGCGGTCGACCAGGCGCGCCGGAAGGCCGCCCAAGCCGGGGTGACCTTCACCCGCTGACGCTCCGGACTTCCGGAGCCCCCGGGCGCCGATCCGACCCCGCCGAATCCCCCCTGGAATCGACGGGGTCGCCCGTTTCGCGACACTTTCTGCGTGGTTAAGCCGCGCTCCGTGTTATTATTCTTCCCAATGCCGCCGAAGGGTCCGGTCTCAGTCCTGGTGTATCACCCGGACGAGGCCCAGGCCTACGCGCGGCTGGTCCGGTCCCCGCGCGGGCAGGTTCGACTCCGCGTCGCGTCCACCCCGGAGACGGCGATGCCCTTCGTGGAGGAGATGGACGTCCTCTACACCTGGGGCTTCCCGGGCGAGCTCCTCCCCATGGCCCGGCGCCTCCGATGGGTCCAGGTCATGGGCGCCGGGGTCAACGCCTTTCTCGACGTTCCCTTCCCTCCCAAGGTCGTCCTGACGCGCGTCGAGGGGGTCTTCGGACCGTGGATGGCCGAGTATGTCTTCGGCTGGTTCCTCTGGGCCTCCCAGCGAACCGAGGTGCTGCGGACGGCGCAGCGGCTCCGCCGGTGGGAGCCGATCAATCCCGTCCTGCTTCGCGGCAAGACGCTGGGCGTGGTGGGCGTGGGATCGATCGGGCGGGTCATCGCGTCGGTCGGGCGCGCGTTCCAGATGCGCGTCCTCGGCCTGTCCCGCACGGGGCGCCGGGTCTCGGAATGCGACCGCGTCTACCGCCGACCCGCCTTCCACGAGTTCCTGGCGGCGAGCGACTACGTCGTCCTGGTCGCTCCGCTCACCCCCGAGACGCGGGGCATGCTGGGCGAGCCGGAGCTGCACGCGATGCGGCCGGAAGCCTGGCTGGTGAACCTCGGACGGGGGTCGCTCATCCAGGAGCCGGCTCTCGTCCGGGCGCTCCAGGAGCGCTGGATCGCCGGCGCCGTCCTCGACGTGTTCGCGGAGGAGCCTCTGCCGACGGAGCATCCGTTCTGGGGGATGCCCAACGTCGTCGTGACGCCGCACATCTCGGGGCCGAGCCTCCCGGAGGAGATCGCCCCGATCTTCAACGAGAACCTGCGCAGGTTCCTCAGCGGCCGGCCGCTGCACGGCCGGGTGGACATCCGCCGGGGGTACTGAGCGCGGGAGCCCCGAGGGCCCCCGCGTCCGCCTCTACCGCTTCGCGAGCGCCTTCACGATCTCCCGGCAGAAAGCCGGCAGATCGTCAGGCTTGCGCGAGGTGATCAGGTTCCCGTCGACCACGACTTCCTGGTCCACCCACGTTGCCCCGGCGTTGACCATGTCGTCCTTGATGGAGAAGAAGCTCGTCGCGCGCTTGCCCTTGAGGATCCCCGCCGACGCGGGCATCCAGCCCGCATGGCAGATCGCCGCCACGACCTTGCCCTCGGCGAAGGCGTCGCGCACGAGCTTCACCATCGCGGGCGACCGCCGCATGAGGTCCGGCGCGAAGCCGCCCGGGACCACGACCGCATCGTACTCGACGGCGCTCGCCTGCTCGGCGTGGACGTCCACGCCGACGGGATAGCCGTGCTTCGACGTGTAGCTCTTGGCGCCGCCGCTCCCCACGACGTGGACCTCGGCGCCCTCTTCCTTCAGCCGGTAGTACGGGACCCAGAGCTCCATCTCCTGGTACATATTCTCGGCCAGGATTGCCACCCGCTTCCCCGTGAGCTGCATCAGTTCCTCCCCGTGATGCGGACCTCGGCCCGCAGACTCGCCTTCACCGGAAAGGATACACGCAAGGGCGGTTCGGCGCCCCCCCTGGGGGAGGCACGAAGGACGGGCGAGCGACGCGCGCCGCGGGTCAGTGCGACTGGACCACGCCCAGAGCCTTGGCCACGACCGCCTCGAGTCGCTCGGGATCCGCGGGCTTCTGCGCGTAGTGGAGGATGCCGATCTGGCGGGCGCGCACCTCGAACTCCGGGCGATAATCGCCGGTGGTCATGAGGACGTGCACCCGGGGATCGATCTCCTTGAGCCGGGAGACCAGCGCGTGCCCCGACATGTCCCGCAGCGTGACGTCGACGATCGCGGCCCGGAGTCGGCCCGCGTGAGCGAGGTCGAGCGCGTCCTGCCCCAGCGCCGTGTGCGTCGCGCGGAAGCCTCGCCGCGTGAAGTGCTCAGCCAGCAGTCGCCCCGCCTCGTCGTCCGTGTCGACCACCAGGAGAAGCGCGTCATCCCGTTCAGGGCTCGGCGGGTACGCCATGTCCGGGGGACAGTGCAAGGGGGATGCCACGGCGGCGTGGATCGGGCACCCTGCGGAAACCCCGCTCCGAAACGGCTGGCCGGCGGATTCCGGGCATGAGACCGATCCGGGCTGCCCTCGCGACAGGTACATCCTGTCACTTTGGCAGGACACGGCGTCAGTTGATGCCGTACTCCTTCAGCCGTCGATAGAGTGTGCGGCTCGAGAGCCCGAGGGCCCGCGCCGCTTTGGCACGGTCGTTACCGTGGATGTCGAGCGCCCTCAGGATGAGATCGCGCTCGGCTTGGGCGAGCGTCGGGACCGTGCTCCCGGTCGCGGCGACCATCGCGGGCGCCGCCGCCGGCTGCGGCGGAGGCGGCGCCCCGCCGAGCGCCGGCAGGTCCACGAGACGGATCTGATCGCGGGCGCCGAGCGCGTACGCCCGCTCGATCAGGTTCTCCAGTTCCCGGACGTTTCCGGGAAACTCGTACGCCAGGAGCGCCGCCATGGCGTCCGGCGCGATGCCCTTGATCTCGCGGCTGAAGCGCTGGTTGAACTGTCGGATGAACGCGGTCACCAGCGCCGGGACGTCCGGTCTCCGGTCGCGGAGCGGCGGGACGTGGATCCGGACGACGTTCAGGCGGTAGAACAGGTCCTGCCGGAGGCTCCCGTCCTTGATCGCCGTCTCGAGGTTCTTGTTCGTCGCGGCGATGACCCGCGTGTCCACCGAGTAGCTCCGCGTGGACCCCACCGGGCGCACGTCCTTCTCCTGCAGGACCCGGAGCAGCTTGACCTGGAGGGTGGGCGGAAGCTCCGCCACCTCGTCGAGGAAGATGGTCCCGCCGTGGGCGGAGCGGAACAGGCCCAGCGTGTCGGCCACCGCGCCCGAGAACGCCCCGCGGACGTGGCCGAAGAATTCCGACTCCAGGAGGTCGGACGGCACCGCGCCGCAGTTGACCGTGATGAACGGTCCGCTGGACCGCGCGGAGAGCCGGTGGATCGCCGCGGCCACCAGCTCCTTCCCGGTGCCGCTCTCGCCCTCGATCAGCACCGGCGAGTCCGCCGGCGCGACGCGGACGATCATGCCCTTCACCGTCTCCATGGCCGGCGAGACGCCCACCAGCTCGCTCATGCGGAGCTGCTCGCCCAGGCGGCTCCGCAGCGCGTTGACCTCCTGGCGCAGGAGTCGCCGCTCCAGGATGTGGTCCAGCAGGTGGCGCAGCTCCTCGAGGATGAGCGGCTTGGTCAGGTAGTCGTACGCGCCGAGCTTCAGCGTCTCCACCGCGGTTGCCACGGTGGGATCGCCGGTCATCATGAGCACCTCGATCGACGGATCGTGGCGCTTGAGGTGCCGGAGGAGCTCCACGCCGTCCATCTCCGGCAGGTGGATGTCGACGATGGCCACCTCGAAGAGCTGGGTCTCGAGGAGCTCGACCGCTCGGTGGCCGGACGGCACGACGACAGCCTGGTAACCCCAGCCGCGGAGCACCTCCGCCAGGAGGTCGCGCAGGGTGTCGTCGTCCTCCACCACCAGCACGTGCAGGCGCTTCATCACCGGCTCGGCGGCTGCGCGGGCGGCAGGGTCAGGGCGAGGCGCTCGCCCTCGCGGTCGACGCGGAGACGAACCGAGTCGTGGAGGTAGATCTCCTGGACCCGCGCGCGGAATCCTTCGATCGTGTCGACCTCGACGCCGTTGACGGCCAGGATCCGGTCACCGGCGCGGAGCCCGCCCTGCGCGGCGGAGCTCCGCTCGGCGACGCCCGCCACCACGGGGGCGCGCGGCTCCGGCCCGGCCGACGCGGCGGGACGGTCCTCCGCCGCGTCCCTGACGTAGAACCCGAACTCGAACGCGACCCGGTCGGCGACGACGTCCGCGGGCATCCGGCCCACGCGCACTCGCACCTCCTGGCGCTCGCTCTCGCGCAGCACGACGACGTCGAGCTCGCGCCCCGCCGGAGTGGCGCCGACCAGGCGCTGGAGGGCCCGGGTCTCGACGATGGGCCGCCCGTCGATGGCAACCACCAGGTCGCCCTCGCGCAGGCCAGAGGACGCGGCCGGGGTCTCCTTCATGACCTGGGCGATCAGCACGCCGTAGCCCTCGTTGACCCCGACCTTCTTCGCGATCTCCTCCATCTCCTGCTCGCTGATGTCCCGGATCCGGACGCCGAGCCAGCCCCACTGTTCTCCCGCGCCCGCCCCGCTCGCCAGGAGCGTGAGCGCGAGCCCGGTGAGGGCACGGCTCGCCCGGCGCCAGCGCGCGCGGTCGGGGTGGGCCGCCTCACGCGTCATCGGATTCCTCCTCGTCCTCGTCGCTTTCCCGGCCGGCGACCATGGTCAGGAGCTCGCCGAGGGCGCCCACCGCGAGGTCCAGACGCTCGCTCACGTCGACCGTCTCCAGCAGGCGTTGGCGCACGTCCGCGTCCGGCACGACGGCCGAGACGATCCGGTCGATCACGGCCCCCGGCGAGGCACCGGCCGCGGTCAGGCGCCCCACGACGTCGGGATGCGACTGGCCGAGCGCCATCAGGAGCCGTGCGTGGGCCGTCCGGAGCTCCTGCAGGCGTCCCGCGAACGTGCGGTCGCTCGGGCTCGGCCCGCGGTCCGCGAGCCGCTCCGCGCGGGCCACCCGGTAGAGCCGCCCGTTCAGCGGCTCCTCCGCGAGGATCCTGACCCGCGCGCGCCCGTCGAGCAGGATGTTGTAGCGCCCGTCGGCCAGCATCTCGGCCTGGATGATCTCCCCGGCGCCGGCGACGCCGTGCACCGGCGGACAGCCCTGGTAGTCCTTCTCCCACCCGGCGCGCAGCATGACCACGCCCAGCCAGCCATCCCCCGCCAGGCAGCTCGCGATCATCTGGCGGTAGCGGGGCTCGAACACGTGGAGCGGGAGAACGGTCTCCGGAAAGAACACGACCTCGGGCAGCGGGAAGATGGGGAGGCTGAGCTCGTGCACCGGTCGGCAGCCTACGCGGGCGCGACCCGACCGGGAGGACTCCTCCGCTCCGCGGGTCCCCGCATCAGCTGATGAGCGGCAGCTTCGGTGCCGCGGCCTCGGCGAGTCGGCTCCGGACCGCCACCGCCACTCGCCGGAAGGCTTCCGCCTGCGGGGACGAGGGCCGCGCCACCACGATCGGCTCGCCCGTGTCGCCGCCGATGCGCGTCTCCGGATCGATCGGGATCGAGCCCAGGACCGGAACGTCGAACTCGCGCCCGAGCTTCTCGCCGCCGCCCTCGCCGAAGATAGCGGTGGTGTGTCCGCAGTGGGGGCACGCGAACCCCGCCATGTTCTCCACGATGCCCAGGACGGGCACGTTCATCTTCCGGAACATCTGGAGGCCCTTGCGGACGTCCAGAAGCGACACCTCCTGGGGGGTCGTGACCATGATCGCGCCCGACAGCGGCAGCGTCTGGGAGAGCGAGAGCTGCGCATCACCGGTTCCGGGCGGCATGTCGAAGACCAGGTAGTCGAGCGGCCCCCACTCCACGTCCTTCAGGAACTGCTGGACCGCAGAGTGAATCATCGGCCCGCGCCAGATCACGGGGTCGCCTTCCTTCACGAAGAAGCCGATCGACATCACCTTCACGCCGTAGGCCTGGACGGGCACGATGCGGTTCGCCACCATCGCCGGTCGTCCGCGCGCCCCGATCATCAGCGGGATGTTGGGCCCGTAGACGTCGACGTCCACGATGCCGACCTCGGCGCCCTCGCCGTGGAGCGCCAGGGCCAGGTTGACGGCCACGGTCGACTTCCCGACCCCGCCCTTCCCCGAGGACACCGCGATGGTGTGCTGTACCTCGCGGAGCAGCTCCTCCGGTGCCGCCGCGGCGGGCCGCGCCGGGCCGTGACCGTGCGCCGCGGCGTGGCCGGGGGCTCCGCGCGAGGCCATGCCCGCCTTGACGTCGGACACGCCGGGCAGCGCCTGAACGACCTTGCGCGCCCGGCTGTGGATCTCCGCGCGGGCGAGGGGCGGCTGCTCGCCGGTGAACTGGAGGGTGAAGGTGACGTGCCCGGCCTCGACCGTCAGCTCCTCGACGAGCCCGAGGGTCACGATGTCCTTGCCGACGTTGGGATCGACCACGCCGCGGAGCGCCGCCAGGACAGTGTCCTTCGTGACCGCGCCCGCCTTGCTTCCGCCAAAAAGACCCATCGCGCCTCACTATACGGAAGGGGTCAGGGGGGGTCAAGCAACGCGGCCCCCGACGACCGGACGACCGCTCGCGTCGCCGCCTGGCGTCAGCGCCGGCGTGTCTTCGGCGGTGGCGCCTTCCTGGGGCGGAGGTCGGCCAAGAGGGCCTGCGCGGCCCGCACGCCCTCGGCGGCGGCGCCTTCCATGAACCTCTGGAACTCCGTCGAGGCGTGCTCGCCCGCGAAGTGGACGTTGCGCTGCCGGACCGCCTCGTAGCCTCACCACACTTTCCCTCCCCTGCGCCGCGTCGGGCGCCGGCCTCTCGGGAACGGCCTCGCCAGGTCGGCGGAATCCTAGCATGCGGGAGCGCGTGGCCCGTCCCGCGGGACCGCGCGCGGCCGGCCTGCACGAGTTCCATGACAGGATCACGGGGGGATTGCTATAGTGCGCGCGATGCTCGAGCACTGGCCCCGCTGGCTCACCTGGGCCCGGGACGTGGAGCACGCGCGCCGCGTCACGATCCTGGCGCGCACCCCGGTCTTCGCCGGTCTCTCGCGGAGGCTCCTCTCGCGCCTCGCGGTCCAGCTCTTCGAGAAGGCCTACGCGCCCGGAGAAGCGGTCTTCTCGGAGGGCGATCCGGGAAAGGGCCTCTTCGTCGTCCTGGAGGGCGAGGTCGAGGTCGTCCGCGACACCGGCCAAGGTCCGCAGCGGATCGTGACCTTCGGTCCGGGCACCGCGTTCGGCGAGCTCGCCCTGATCGACGACCTCCCGCGCTCCGCCAGCGCCCTCGCGACGACGCCGACGCGGCTTCTCATCCTCTACCGGAGCCATTTCGAAGACCTCGTGGCCGGCGACCGCGCCATCGCGCTGGTGGTGGCCAAGAACCTCCTGCGCCTCCTGGCCGGGTACGTGCGCGCCGCGAACGTGACGCGCACCAAGACCGAGACCGCCGCTGCCCCGGCGCCCGCCGGTGACGGCAGCGCGCCACCAGCCGTCCGGTGAGCGACGGCTCGGCGGCTCTCGAGCCGGTCCCGGCGCCGGCCTCCGCGCCAGCGGCCGCGACGACGCCGGCCCGCGGGCCTTCTCCGCTGGCGTGGCTCGCGATCGTCGCCGCCGTGGTCGGCCTCGGGTTCCTCCTCCGGGGCCTCGTCATCCCGATCGCGCTGGCCGCCCTCCTCGCGTACTTCCTGAATCCGCTCGCCGCGCGGATCCAGAGCCTCGGGTTCCGGCGGACCGTGTCGGTGACGACGCTCTTCGCCGGCTTCGCCCTCTTCGTGGTCCTCCTGGCCACCGTGGTGGCCCCGCGCTTCCGCGCGGAGGGCGCGGCGCTGATCTCGAACCTCCCGTCTCTCGCCCGGACGCTCGAGATCGGCATCGACGGGCTCCAGACCGAGCTCGTCCGCTCCTACCCTCAGACGGAGCGCTTCATGCCCAAGGAGCCGCGGCACGAGGGCTGGCTCTTCGAGCTCATCGAGGAGCGCATGGGGAACGCCTCCGAGCTCCTGGCCCACTTCGGGCTGATCGCCTTCATCGTCGCCCTCACGCCCATCTTCGCGTTCTTCTTCCTCAGGGACGGCGGGGCCATCGTCGCGTACCTCACCGACCGGCTGCGGCCGGTCCACATCGAGACGACCGTCGCCGTCTGGTGCGAGATCGACCGGATCATCGGCCGCTACCTCCGCGGGCTCGCCCTCGACGCGCTCGTCATCGGCGCGCTCGCGACGGTAGGCCTCTGGCTCGTCGGCGCGCCGTACCCGCTGCTCCTTGGCGCGTTCACGACGCTGGTGAACCCCCTCCCCTACCTCGGCACCGTCCTGAGCGTGGGCGTGGCCGCTATCGTGTCGATCGCCAACGGTCAGCCAATCGGCCGCGTGGGCTGGATCGTCGCGGTCTACGTGATCATCAGGATCCTGGACGACCTCGTCGTGGCGGCGGTCACAATCGGCGGCAGCGTCCACATGCACCCGATGGTGGTCATGGTGTCGATCCTCGTCGGGGAGCAGACCCTCGGGCTCCTCGGTATGGTCGCCGCCGTGCCCCTGGTGACCGTGGTGAAGGAATCCGCGCGGCTGCTCCTCGAGCACCGCCGGAACCTCGCGCGGCCCCACGTGCCCGCCGCGGGCCGGGCGGGACGCATCCCGCTGTATGTCTGCTGATCCCGCGCTCCCGGTCCGGCTGCTCATGGGCTCGGGGCCGACGAACCCCGATCCGCGCGTGCTCCGGGCGATGGCGACCGGGCTCGTCGGGCAGTTCGACCCGACGTTCACCGCGCTCATGGGCGAGACACAGGACTACCTGCGGCAGGTGTTCCGGACGCGGAACCGGTCGACGTTCCCGGTCCCCGGCACCAGCCGAGCCGGCATGGAGGCGGCGATCGTCAGCCTCGTCGAGCCCGGGGAGCGGGTCCTCGTCGTCGAGAACGGCCGCTTCGGACTCCTCTTCGAGGAGATCGCCCGCCGGGCAGGCGCCGAAGTGGCGGCGGTGCGGGCGCCGTGGGGCCAGCCGGTGGACTCGGACGACGTGCGCCGGAGTCTCGAGGCCAGCGCGGCGATGGCTGTCCTCGTCGTCCACGCGGAGACGTCGACCGGCGTCATGAATCCCGTGCGGGAGGTCGCCGCGGTGGCCCACCGGCAGGGGGCGGCCGTGGTGGTGGACGCCGTGTGCTCCTTCGCCGGTGCGCCGCTCGAGACGGACGCCTGGGAGCTCGACGTGGTGACGGCCGGCACCCAGAAATGCCTCGGCTGCCCGTCGGGCCTCGCCCCCGTCACCTACTCGGACCAGATCGCGGCCCGGATGAGCCGGCGCCGGAGCCCCATCCGCTCGAACTACCTCGACCTGACCCAGCTCGCGCGCTACTGGAGCCCGGAGCGCCTGAACCACCACACGGCGCCGACCACCATGGTGTACGGCCTCCGGGAAGCCCTGCGGATCGTGCTGGAGGAGGGCCTCGACGCCCGGATCGCGCGCCACCGGGCCGCGGGCGAGGCGATGGCCGCCGGGCTTGGGGTGCTCGGCCTCAGGCTCTACGGTCAGCCGCCGGGCCCGTGCAAGATGCCGATGCTGGCTCCCGTTCTCGTCCCGGACGGCGTCGACGACGCGGCCTTCCGGGCCCGGCTCCTGGAGACCCACGGCGTCGAGATCATGGGCGCGTTCGGCGAGCTCGCCGGCCGGATCTGGCGGATCGGGACGATGGCGGACAATGCCCGATTTGCGCCCGTCGCGCGGACTCTCGGTGCCCTCGCGGACACCCTCGGCTCGCAGGAGGCGCTGCCGGGCGCGCTCGCGGCGGCGGGCCACCGATTCGACGCGCTCGCCCGCGCCGCGGCTCCCGCCTGACCGGCGACCGAGCCCGCGTCTCGCCCGCCGGCGGTCTCAGGACTCGCCGCGCAGCGTCGGGTCGAGAACGTCCCGCAGCCAGTCCCCGGTCCGGCTGACCACGAGCGACGTCAGCATCAGCAAGATCCCGGGGCACACCGAGATCCACCAGGCCGAGTCGAGGTACTCGCGGCCCTCTTGGATCATGCCGCCCCAGGACGGCGTCGGCGGCTGGATCCCCAGCCCGAGGAACGACAGCGTCGCCTCCAGCACGATCGCGCGCGCCAGCTCCAGCGTGGCGATCACCATGAACGTCGACGCGACGTTCGGCAGGATGTGGCGCACGAGCACGCGCGGCACCGATCCGCCCAGGGCGAGGATCGCGCTCACGAAGTCCCGGTTGCGGAGCGACAGGACCTGCGACCTGAGAACCCGAGCGTACGTGACCCATCCCGAGAGTCCGACGACGATGATCAGGTTCGGGAACGACGGACCCAGGACCGCGATGATCCCGATGGCCAGCAGGATGAACGGGAAAGCCAGTTGGGCGTCGGCGACCGTCATCACCACCTCGTCCGCCCACCCGCCCCGGAACCCGGCCACCAGGCCCAACAAGCCGCCGACGATCCCGCCCACCGCCACCGCCGCGAACCCGATCGTCAAGGACACGCGCGTCCCGAAGATCATCCGCGACAGGATGTCCCGCCCGAGATGGTCCGTGCCGAGCAGATGTGCCTTCCCGTCGGGAGCCTCGAGGGTGGGCCCCTTGAGCCGCGCCCGCAGCGAGCCGCGCTCCGGGTTGTGCGGCGCCAGGAGCGGCGCCGCGAGGGCGATCCCTGCCAGGAGCGCGACGAATCCCGCGGCGAGGTAGAGCGGCCGCGGGATCCGCGCTCTCCGCGCGCTGGCAGCCGCGGGCAGCGGCATCGTGAGGGCGTCGGAGGGCACGGCGTCGGCCCCCTTCACGCCCGCGCCCGCGGGTCGAGCATCCCGTAGAGGACGTCCAGCACCAGGTTTGTCGCGATGAACAGCACCGCCGCGATGAAGACCGTCGACTGTACGACCGGGTAGTCACGGTTGTAGATGGACGTGATCGCGAGCCGCCCGATGCCCGGCCACGCGAACACCGTCTCCGTCACCACCGCGCCCCCCAGCAGGGTTCCGAACTGGAGCCCGGTGATGGTGAGGATCGGCAGCGCCGCGTTCCGCAGCGTGTGCTTCCCCACCACCCAGAGCTCGGCCACCCCCTTGGCCCGGGCGGTCCGGACGAAGTCCGCCCGCAGCACTTCCAGCACGGCCGAGCGCGTGATCCGCGCGATCGAGGCCATCGTGAACGCGCCCAGCGTGAGCGCGGGGAGCACGAGATGCCGCCAGTCCCCTCGTCCCGAGGTCGGGAAGAGGTCGAGCCGGAGCGACAGGGTGAGGATGAGCAGGATGCCGATGAAGAAGGTCGGCGCCGACTGCCCGATCAGCGCGAGGCCCATAGTCGCGTGGTCGAGCAGTGAGTTCCGCCGGACGGCGGACAGGACGCCGATCGGGAACGCGACGGCCAGGGCGACCGTGAACGCGACGAGCCCCAGGTCGAACGTCGCGCGCAGGTAGGACCAGGCCACGTCCATCGCGGGCTGCCGAAAGTGGATCGAGCGTCCGAAGTCGCCCCGCACCACGTTGGCCAGAAACACCCCGTACTGGACCGGCAGCGGCCGGTCCAGCCCGAGGTCACGCCGCACGCGCTCCATCTCGGCGATCGGGGCATCGGGCGGCAGGAGCAGCGGGACAGGGTCGCCAGAGAGCCGCATCACGACGAAGACAACCGTCGAGACGAGCCACAGGGACACGAGGGTGCGGAAGAGCCGGTAGGCGAGGAACCCGCCGAAGCCGCGCATGCACGAGAGCGGCCGGCTCCGGAGCGGGCGCCCCGGGGCCGGCCGGCTGCCGTCGCGGCGCTAGGCGCGCCGCAGCTTCAGGTTGAAGCGCCGGAGATCGAACGACTGGTTCGCGTTCGGGGTGAACTCGACGTACTTCTGGAGCCCGTAGTCCTCGAAGGGCTGGATCACGATGATCCAGGGGTTGTGCTCCAGGAGAATCTTCGTCATCTTGCGATAGGCCTCGCCGCGGAACTTCTCGTCGAGCGAGAGCCGCGCGGCGTTCCCCAGCTCGTCGAACTCCGGGTGCCGCCAGTAGTCCTGGATGCCGCCCGGAGCCAGAAGCCGCCACATCATGCCGTCGGGGTCACGAGTGGTCGAGGTCGGATCCGACCACCAGAGCCCCTTGAACGTGCGCTCTCGGTTCTTCTGGGCCCGCACCGAGGCCTCGACCACCTCCACGACCACGTTGAGCCCGATGTCCTTCCACATGGCCGCGATCGCCTCGGACATGGGCTTGTCGTTCGCCATGAACCCGGCGGTGGTCTCGATGACGATGGGTTCGTTCTTGTAGCCGGACTTCTTCAGCCGCTCCTTGGCTTCCTTCGGGTCATACGCGAGCGGCGGGAGCGACGCGTCGTAGTGGTTGTCGCCCTTGGCGATCGGGCCGTTCGGGACGATGCCCCGCGCGCGCCAGAGCTCCTTCACGATGGCCTCGCGGTCCACCGCCAGCGACATCGCCTGCTTGACCAGGGGGTTGTTGAGCGGCGGCACCTTGGAGTTCACGCCGAGGACGTACAGGCCGCCGTAGAGCGCGCTCTTGCCGTAGGTCGTCGGATTCTGGTTCACGCGATCCCAGTGGTCGGCGGTCAAGCCCACGAGGACATCGATCTCGCCCTTGAGGAGCGCCGCGACCCGCGGCGCAATCTCCGGAATGGAGCGCAGGACGACCCGGTCGACGTCGATCTTGCCGCCCCAGTAGTCCGGGTTCGCGTCGAAGACCGCCTTGTCGTCCTTGGTCCACGAGACCAGCCGGATCGGCCCGGTGCCGATGGGCTTTGCGTTGAACGTGTCCGGACCGACCTGCTCCACGTACTTCTTCGGAATGATCTGCCCGCCGTAGAACGCGAGCCGCGCCGGCAGCAGGGCGTCCGGCTGCTTCGTGTGGAACAGGACCGTGTAGGGGTCCGGAGTCTCGACGCGAAGCGGGGGAAAGACGGTCGCCACCAGGGTCTTGGCCGCCGGGTCGTGAATCCGCTCCATGCTGAACTTCACGTCCGTCGAGGTGAACGGATCCCCGTTGTGGAACTTCACCCCCTGGCGGAGCTTGAACTCCCACGTCGTCGGTGCCGTAACTTTCCACTCGGTCGCCAGGCCCGGGTAAAGCTTGTCGTCCGGGTGCCGGCTCACCAGGTTGTCGAAGGTGTTGAAGCTGACTCGGATGTCGTTCTGCCCGGTCGAGTAGTGCGGGTCGAATTTCGAGATGTCCCCGCCCTGCGCGAACACGAACTCGCGCTTCTGCGTCGTCTGCGCCCGCGCGCGCGCCGGCGCCGCCGCGTCGGCCATCGCGACCGCGCCGGCGGCGGTCAGGCCGAGCAGGCCGGCGCGACGCAGGAACTCGCGCCGTGAGACGGCGCCCTGCTCGAACGCGTTCACCAGGGTCTCGACCGTCGGGGTCTCCACGTTCCGCTCCTCGTGCTCCATTATCCGCCTCCTGGTCATCCACAAGGGGTTGGCACACCGATTCCGTCTGCGTCGCGCCACTGCGGGGTAGGCCCAAGGTAGAGAATGGCCCAACCCTTGTCAAGCCGAGGAGCCGCATGGTACGGTCGACGCGGCCCTGATGGCGCTCACCCCGACCGAGTTCCGCACGGCGCTCCGCTCCTTCGCGGCTGGCGTCACGGTCGTGACGACCCGCGATCGACACGGGCGCCCGTCGGGCTTGACGGCCAGCGCCTTCACCTCCGTCTCCCTCGATCCGCCGCTCGTACTCGTGTGCGTGGACCACAAGGCCACCGCGCATCCGGACTTCCAGGCGCAGGGCTGGTTCGCGATCAACGTCCTGCGACGCGAGCAGGAGGCGCTCTCGCGCCGATTCGCGGTCACCGGTGGCGACAAGTTTGAGGGAGTATCCCATCACGCGGGGCCGTCGGGCCTCCCGCTGCTCGACGGCGCCATGGCGACGCTGGAGTGCCGGATCGTGGAGGCGCACGAGGCCGGGGATCACACGATCTTCATCGGCCAGGTGGAGTCCGCGACGGTCGTCGGCGGACGGCCGCTCGTGTACTTCCACGGCGGCTACCACAGTCTCACCGCGGACAGTGGCGCGCCTGCCGGCGACCTGGGCCAGCCGTGACCGCCGCGCCGCCGCATCGCCAGGAACCAGGGGGTCGTCATGCCGCAGCGTCCCGCACCCGCCCGCCTCGAGCCGCGCGATCTCGACAGCCGGCTGGCGGCCGGCGCCATCCTCGTTGACACCCGTGACCCGCGGGCGTTCGGCGCCGGGCACGTGGCCGGCAGCCTGAACGTCTGGATCGACGGACCTCAGTTCGGGGAACGGGTCAGCTGGTTCGTCGCGCGCGACGCCTCGCTCGTCCTCCTCGTGGAGACCGAGGCCGACGTCACCCGCGCGGTTCCGCTCCTCGACCGGGCCGGGCTGGCCGACGTCGCTGGATACGTCGTCGGCACCGGCGCGGTGCGCGCCTCGGGGCTGCCGGTCGGGACCCTCGCCAATGTCACCGTGCAGGAGCTCGCCGATCGGCTCGCCCGCGAGCGCGACCTCGTCGTCCTCGACGTGCGGGAGCCGGCCGAGTGGACGGACGGGCACATGCCGGGCGCCCGTCACATCCCGATGCGAGAGGTCGCGGAGCGGCTCGCCGAGATCCCTCGGGATCGCCGGGTCGCCCTCACCTGCGCCGGCGGCACCCGCTCGAGCCTCGTCGGGAGCCTCCTCCTCACGCGCGGCTTCACCGACCTCATCAACGTCTGGGGCGGGATGAACGGCTGGGCGCAGGCGCGCCTGCCGGTCAGCCGCGACTGAAGGCCGCGGCCCACGCACGGGGCGGCCAGCGGATTCGAGCGGCCCGCGACGGGCTCGACCGCCCGGGCGCCCGGGTCGCCGGGACTGCCGTGAACCTGCTCGAGATCTATCCCAAGGGCGACTTCCACACCGGCGCGGCCATCCAGCTCCGGGACCTCGCCCGCGCCCTCGCGGCGCGCGGGCACCGCGTAATCGTGGTGACGCGGCCGAGCGAGCGGTGGGCCGCCGAGGCCGCCCGGGCCGGCTTCGCGCACCTCGACTTCTTCCGCGGCCCCGCGGATCCCGTCGGGGCCGCGCGCCTCGCCGGGGTCCTCCGTCGCGAGGACATCGAGGTGGTGCACGCCCACAAGGGCGGTGGGCGGACGCTGACGCTTCTGGCGCGGGGGCTCAGGCAGCGGCCGCCGCTCGTGGTCAATCGCGGCGTGAGCTTCCCCATGGCGTCGGCGAGCCGCTGGCTCGACGGCAGCCGCGCGGTGGCGCGCATCGTCGCCGTCTGCCAGGCGATCAAGGACGACCTCGTGCGCCAGGGCCTGCCCGCGGCCAAGATCGAGGTGGTGTACTCGGGCACCGACACCGGGTGGTTCGATCCCGCCCGCGCGGGCGGCGCCGGCATTCGCCGGGAGCTCGGCCTCCCCGCCGGCACGCCCCTCGTCGCGCAGATCGGCGTCCGCGAGCCCAAGGGCAACGACGACCTGCTCCGGGCGTTCGCGCGGATCCGCGCGGCGCGGTCGGACGCGCGCCTGCTGCTCGTCGGGGCGCGGCCCGAGAAGCGGGCGCCACTGGAGGCTCTCGCCCGCGCCGGCGGGCTGGGCGATGCCGTCGCGATCTGGGGCTACCGGGACGACGTGCCCGAGGTGCTCGCCGCCGCGGACGTCTCGGTCGACGCCTCCTACGAGGGACTGGGCATCACCGGCGCCCTCCGCGAGTCGCTGGCGATGGAGACGCCCGTGGTGGCGACCCGCGCGATGGGCAACCCGGAGCTGGTGGGCCACGAGGTTCACGGCCTGCTCGTCCCGCCGCGGGATCCCGACGCGCTGGCGACGGCCGTCCTCCGGCTCCTCGCGGATCCGGCCTGGGCGCGGAGCCTCGGGCGGGCGGGCCGAGAGCGGGTCGTCGCGGGCTTCTCGACCCGGGCGAAGGTCGAGCGCCTCGAGGCCCTGTACGCGCGCGTCGCGGCCGCGCGCCCGGATCCCGCGCGCGCCAGGCGCGCCTGACGCCGATCGTCCGGGCGCCGCCGGGCTCGCGCCGCGGAATGGCCCCGCCGGGCCCGGCTCGCTGCTACAATACCCGCACGGAATCGCCGTGAGGGTGTTCAAGCGTCTCCTGCCGTACGTCCGGCCCTACTGGTCCTGGCTCGTCGCCGGGGGTCTCCTGGCCATCGTCGTGTCCGGCGCCGACGGGCTCATCGCCTGGCTCGTGAAGCCGGCCATGGACGAGATCTTCATCCGCCACGACCTGACGATGCTGAAGCTCCTGCCGCTCCTCATCCTCGCCGTCTACGTCGTCAAGGGCGTGGGGCGGTACGGCCAGTCGTACCTGATGGCCTCCGTCGGCGAGCGGGTGATCATGGCCCTCCGGCGCGACCTCTACGCGCACATCCAGGGGATGCCGCTGGCGTTCGTCCAGGCCCGGCACTCGGCCGATCTCATGTCTCGCGTCGTCGTCGACGCGAGCCGCCTCGCCCGCCTGTCGTCCGAGGTCCTGGTCATGGCGTTCCGGCAGGTGTGCACGGTCGTCGCGCTCCTCGTGGTGATGGTCACGCAGGAGGCGCGGCTCACGCTCCTCGCCCTCATCGCCTTCCCCCTGGTCGGGCTCACGATCCGGGCCATGGGCCAGCGGCTCTACTCCATCAACCGGCGAACCCAGGAGCAGATCTCCGCCCTGAACACCGTCCTCCAGGAAGGCCTGGCCGGCACCAAGATCGTCAAGGCCTTCGGACGCGAGGCGCACGAGCAGGAGCGCTTCGACCAGGTCAACCGCCGGCTGCTCGAGCTCTCGCTCAAGGACCGCCGGGTGGACGAGCTCTCCGAGCCTCTCATGGAGATCCTCGCCGCCCTCGGGCTGATGGCCATCCTCTGGTACGGAGGCTTCCGCGTGATCAACGGCGCCATGACGCCGGGCACGCTCTTCTCCTTCGTCACGGCCACGCTGATGCTGTACGGGCCGGTGCGCAAGCTCTCCCGCATCGTGAACCTCGCGCAGCAGACCACGCCAGCCGCGGAGCGGATCTTCGAGATCCTGGCCCTCGAGCCGGCCGTCTCGGACGCGCCGGACGCGGTCGTCCTCGACGACTTCCGCCAGGCGATCGAGTTCGACCACGTCTGGTTCCGCTACGAGGACGGCGAGATGGCGCTCAAGGACATCTGCCTGACCGTGCGGCGGGGCGAAGTGGTCGCGCTCGTCGGGATGAGCGGCGGCGGCAAGTCGACCCTGACGGACCTCATCCCGCGCTTCCATGACGTCACGCGGGGCCGCATCCTCGTCGACGGCGTCGATGTCCGCCGGTACACGCAGGCGTCGCTCCGGAGCCAGATCGCGATCGTCACCCAGGACACCTTCCTGTTCCACGACTCGGTCCAGGCGAACATCGCCTACGGGAAGACCGGCGCGACGCTGGAGGAGATCCAGCGCGCCGCCCGGGCCGCCTATGCGCACGACTTCATCCTCGCGATGCCCGACGGCTACCGGAGCCTCTGCGGGGAGCGCGGCGTGAAGCTCTCCGGCGGCCAGCGGCAGCGGATCGCCCTCGCGCGGGCGTTCCTGAAGGATCCGCCGATCCTCATCCTGGACGAGGCCACGTCCGACCTCGACGCCGAGAGCGAGTTCATCGTGCAGCAGGCGCTCGCCGACCTGACGAAGGGGCGCACGGTCGTCCTCATCGCGCACCGCCTGTCGACCGTCCGCCTCGCCCACCGGATCGTCGTGTTCCACGAGGGCCGCATCGTGGAGGAGGGCACCCACGACGAGCTCCTGGGGCAGGACGGCATGTACCGTCGCCTCCACGCGCTCCAGTTCGCGCCCGCCGGCGCGGGCGACACGGCAGCTGAGCCGGGCATGGGCTGAGGGGTCGCTCGACCGTGGACCTCGCCGCTCCCCGCCCCCTCCCGTTCGACCGCTCCCGCGACTGGCCGGCCCTGGCCCGCGACGGGGCGCTCATGGGCTTCTTCGTCGCCATGGCCTGCTCGATCAGCGTCTCCCAGGCGCTCCTGGCACTCCTCTGCGTACTCGTCCTCGCTGGGCCGCGGACGATCGGGCGCCTGGGCCGAGGCGAGGCCCGAGCCGCGGCGACACCGGACGCCGGGCCGTGGAGCGACGTGGCCTCGCTGAAGGGGCATCCCCTCACGGCTCCCTTCCTCACCTTCGCGGGACTGACGCTCCTGTCGGCCGCGCTCTCGGGCAACCCGGGCTGGAGCTTCTGGATCGCGCGCGACCTGCTGCGGATCGCGACCTTCTACGTCGTTCTCCTGTGCACGCGGGACAGCCGCCACGCGGTGCGGCTGTGGCAGGCGTTCCTGGCGGCCCTCTGCCTCATGGCCGTCTACGGGCTCGGCCAGGCCTACCTGTGCGGCACCCGCCCCGCATCCGTGCCGACCGCCTGGCTGTCCGATATCTGCACGCACGCTCAGCGCGTCCGGGGGCCCTTCAGCATCTACATGACGTTCGGCGGCGTCCTGTTCCTCGGCGTGCTGTTCTTCCTCGCGTACCTCGCCAACGTCTCGTGGCGCCGCACCTGGTGGATGCTCCCCGGCGCCGCCATCACGGTCGCGGCCCTGGCCTTCACCTACTCCCGCAACGCGTGGCTCGGCCTCGCCGCCGGGGCCCTCGGGCTCGTCCTGACGGCGCGCCGGACCCTGCGGATCGTCGTGGTTCTCGTCGTGGTGCTGGCGTTGGGCGCCATCGCGATGCCGGGTACGGTGGCCGAGCGCGTGATGTCCGTCGTCAACCTCGAGGACCAGACCCTGCGCGACCGAGTGGCGATGTGGCGGTCCGGGCTCTCGATGATCGCCGACCATCCCCTGCTCGGCGTCGGCCCGGGTGAGGTCCGGACCTGGTACCAGCACTACCGGCGCCCGGAGGCGGTCCGACCGAGCACCGGGCACCTCCACAACTCCGCGATCCAGATCGCCGCCGAGCGCGGACTCCCGGCCCTCGCCGCGTGGGTGTGGCTCTGGGTCGTGTTCTTCGGCGAGGGATGGCGAATCCTCGTTCGGACCGGACGGGAGGCGCCGGTGCGGCGCGCCCTGGTCTGCGCGAGCCTCGCCGGGGTGGCAGGCTTCCTCGTCGCCGGGCTGTTCGAGCACAACTACGGCGACGCCGAGGTCGTGACGGTGGTCCTCGCGCTGATGGCGCAGCCGTGGGTGGTGGCGCGCGAGCTCGACCGGACCGTGACCGCCGGGCCCGATCCCACCGCCTGAGAGACCGCGTCGATCCCTTCCGCGCCGGCGCCGGGCGCCGGCGCGCGCGGCTACGCCGGGGGGAGCGTCCCCTCTATGGCGTCGAGCGCCGCCGCGGCGGCTTCGCGCACCGAGGGATCCTCGTCGTGCCAGGCGGCGCGGCGAAGGGCGTCCGCCGCGACGCGGGCCTCGGCCCCCAAGAGCGCCAGCGAGTCAGCCGCGAAGCGACGGATCGTGGGGTCCTCCCCCGTGCTGAGCGCCTCCGCGAGCGCGGGGATCGCGCGAGGACCGAAGCGCGAGAGCACCCGGCGGGCCTTCCAGCGCCAGTCGTCTGGAGACTCCGGTGCCATCGCCGCGTCCCGGAGCAACGAGCTGCGCGCTTTCACGGAAGCTCAGGGGTCGATCCGCGCCGTCAGCGTCTAGTTGGCCGGGGTCCAGAGCGGAGCGAGGGCGGTCCGCGCGGCCAGGTCCTCGGGCGCGGGTGAGCGGCGAGCCACGACGCGCGGCGTGTCCGGGAGCGCGTCCTCGACCATCAGGGCGATCCGCTCCCAGCGCCGTCGCGGCGTCGACTTCAGGTAGTGATCGGTCAGGTAGTGGGCCAGCTCGTGGCCGAGGATGTTCCGGCTGTAGTACGGGATGGCCACCAGGTTCGCGCCCGGCAGGTAAAGAGCCCGGGCGTCGCTGCCGTGGGGCGCCACCATCACGAACTGCCCGAACAGCTCCGAGATCCGACTGGCCGGCACGACCATGATCCGGACCTTGGGCGTGCTCGGGACGAGCGTGACGTGAAGGATGTCGGCGACCTCCTCGAGGAGCTCGTCGACGCTCTCCTCCGCGATGGGCTCGTCGCTGAAGTTCTCGATCGTGGCGTACCGCGTGTGAGTGAGCGTCGACCGCTCGCGATAGCCGACATCGGCACAGCCGAGGACGAGAGGCAACAGCGCGAACGGAGCGAGAATCCGGACAGCGCCCGACAGGCTCATGGCCAGCTCCTTCCGGAAGCCGCCTTCCGGAGGAGCCCTCGGCCCCTCCCTGCTTCTTCGGTAACCCGGCTCTCAGACCCAGGACATGGGCTGATCCGTGGCTTTGCGTCCCCACCTCGCAGCGGGTTTGCCTTGTCGGAAGCGGCTTGCCTATTCGGTTGTCTTGGCCTTACACGACGGCCACCCCGTCAAGATACAAGTCCGGTGCCAGGAAGAGGAAACACCCATGCGGCTCCGGCTCGAGATCAGGCATGACCACCTAAATGGCCAGCACTGTTGACATCTCTCGACAGAGCGGTACGGGATGACTACAGGGCGGTAGGGGCCCGGACAGGGGCGGACAGGCCAATCCTACACGGACATGCTGTCACTTTACGGCCAGCCGGCCGGAGAGCGGCGAGCGCGCCTTAGGGGTGACGGAATCGGTTCGAGATCGGCAGGCGCCAGTCGCGCCCGAAGGCCCGAGGTGTGATCTTCACGCCCGGAGGGGCCTGACGTCGCTTGTACTCGTTCCGGTCGACCATCGTGACGACCTGCCGGACCGTCGCCTCATCGTACCCGAGGGCGACGATGTCCGCGAGCGAGCGGTCCTCCTCGACGTAAGCCTCCAGGATGGCGTCCAGCACCTCGTAGGGCGGCAGCGTATCCTGGTCCGTCTGGTTGGGGCGCAGCTCGGCGGACGGCGGCCGGCGGATGATGGACTCGGGAATCACCGGTGGCGTGCCCCGGGCGTTCCGCCAGGCCGCGAGCGCGTACACCATGGTCTTCGGCACGTCCTTGATCACGGCGAAGCCCCCGGCCATGTCACCGTAGAGCGTGCAGTAGCCCACGCCCGTCTCGCTCTTGTTACCGGTCGTCAGGACCAGCCACCCGAACTTGTTCGACAGCGCCATCAGGAGGGTGCCGCGGACCCGCGCCTGGACGTTCTCCTCGGCCACGTCCTCCTTGAGGCCCTTGAACGGGGCCGCCAGGATCCGCCGGAAGGACCGGTAGGCGGGCGTGATCGGGAGCGTGAGGAACTCGATGCCGAGGTTCCGGGCGACGCGCCGCGCGTCGGCCCGCGTGCCGGCGGACGAGAAGGGCGACGGCATCGACACTCCCACGACGCTCTCGCGGCCGAGCGCGTCCACGGCGATCGCCGCCGTGAGCGCCGAGTCGATGCCGCCCGAGAGCCCCACGACGACGCGCCGGAACCCGTTCTTCCGGACGTAGTCGCGGGTCCCGGTCACGAGCGCCGCGTACACCTCGGCGTCCCGGTCGAGGAACGCCGTCCGCCGGGCCGGCACCTCGGGATGCGGCCGCTCCGGCAGGGGCGCGAGGCGCACCCGCTGGACCGGGGCGCCCGCCACCCGCTTCTCCTTGCGGCGCCGTGAATCCCGGAGCCGCGCGCGGAACGCCGCGTCGAGGTCGAGGTCGGCGACCACCAGGTCCTCCTCGAACGCCTTCCCGAGCGCGAGCCGGTCGCCAGCCGGGTCGAATACCATGGACTGCCCGTCGAAGACCAGCTCGTCCTGGCCGCCGACCAGGTTCACGAACGCGAGGTAGCTCACGTGGTCGGCCGCCCGCGTGGCCAGCATCTTCTCGCGGAAGCGCACCTTGCCGACGTGGTAGGGCGACGAGTTGATCGAAACCACCAGCTCGGCCCCCGCGAGCGTCTGCGCCGTCATCGGGCCGGTGGGGTACCAGATGTCCTCGCAGATGTTCACCGCGAGCACCGGCCCGTCCTCCCCGAGCTCAAAGACCGGGGTCTCGACGCCGGCCTGGAAGTACCGGTTCTCGTCGAAGACGCCGTAGTTCGGCAGGTACTGCTTGTGGTACACGCCCGCCACCACTCCGTCGTGGCAGACGGCGGCGGCATTCATGATGTCGTCCCGCCGGTCGACGAAGCCGACCACGACGATGAGACCGGCCGACGCCCGCGCCACGCGGTCGCGCGCCCGCAGGTTCGCCTCGATGAAGGCGGACCGGAACAGGAGATCCTCGGGCGGGTAGCCCGTCAGGCACAGCTCGGGGAAGGCGATCAGATCGACCCCGAGCGCCCGCGCCCGCTCGATCTCGTCGAGCACTCGGCGCGCGTTGCCCTCGACGTCGCCGACGGCGACGTTCAGCTGGGCCAGGCCGATCCGTAGCTGTCGCACTGCGGATCCTCCGGGCCGAAGTATATCAAATCGGCCTTGACGAACCTCGTAACGCTCCCGATCATGTGGGCGCGATGCCGGACATCCCCGTCGAGCGCCGCACGTACTTCCCGCAGGCCGTCCCTGCCGGCGCCGAGCGGCGGCCGTGCCCGGTCTGCGGCCGCCTCAGCCTGGTCCCCTGGTACCTGCGCCGGGATCAGCGGCGCCGGGTCTGGCGCCGCTGGGTGTGCACCGCCTGCCAGGCGCACCAGGACATCGCCGAGGACGAATCGGCCTGACGGGGCCTGGCGTCGAGCGGTGCCGCGGGAGGTCGACGTGATGGCTCCGGGAGTCGTCCGGACGGTCATCCTCGCCTTCGCCGTCCTCACCGCGGCGCTGGCCGCCCACGCGCAACCGGGGTCGAAGGTCGCCCGGATCGGAGTCCTCACGCTCTCCACCGCGTCCAGGTCGTCGGACGCGGAGGCCTTCCGGCAGGGACTCCGCGAGCGCGGCTACGTGGAAGGCCGGAACATCGCCATCGAGCATCGGGATGCCGCAGGCAGTGCCGACCGGTTGCCCGCCCTGGCAGGCGAGCTGGTTCGATTCAAGGTCGACGTCATCGTCACACAGAGCAACGTGGCGGCCCTGGCCGCCAAGCAGGCCACCCAAACCATTCCCATCGTGATGGCCATTGCCGGCGATCCGGTGAAGGCCGGGGTGGTGGGCAGCCTCGCGAGCCCCGGCGGGAATGTCACGGGGTTGACCCTGATGCAGACCGAGCTGAGCCGCAAGCGGCTGCAGCTCCTCAAAGAGGCGGTGCCCGGTGTGGCCCTCGTCGCCGTCGTCTGGAATCCAACTGACCCCTCCGCCGACGACTTCTTGCGGGAGACCGAGGCGGCGGCTCGCTCGTTGGGGCTGAAGCTTCACGCGATCGAAGCGGGCTCCCCGGCCGAGCTAGACTCGGCATTCAAGGCCGTGGCCGAGCTTCGCCCCAGCGCTTTCTTCACGCTTCCCGGTGGCATGTTCCAGGCCAACGTGCGGCGCATCATCGAGTTCGGGACGACACACCGCCTGCCCGGAGTCTTTCCCAACCGCGCCTTCGTGGAGGCGGGAGGCTTGCTGTCGTACGCGCCGAATCTGACCGCGAGCTGGCGGCGCTCGACGGTATTCGTGGACAAGGTCCTCAAGGGCGCCAAGCCCGGCAACCTGCCCATCGAGCAGCCGACGCAGTTCGAGCTGGTGGTGAACCTGCGGACCGCCAAGGCCCTCGGCCTCACGATCCCGCCCGCGGTGCTGGCGCGGGCGGATCAGGTCATTCAATGACCACGAAGGCGATCGACGTCCACTGCCACCTGTCGACGCGCCCGCAGTACGAGGCGTGGGGCCCCTACCTCGAGGCCATGGAGCGCTACTACAAGTTCCGGCCGGACGTGCGCTCCGAGGCGGAGATGGTCGAGGACCTCCGGCGGGCCGGCGTGCGCGCCTGCATCATCGGCTGGGACGCCGCGGCCGGCTCCGGAGGGCCGCCGCTCACCAACGACTACGTCGCGGATCTGGTCCGGCGCTTTCCCGACGCGTTCCCCGGCGGCTGGGCCATGATCGACCCGTGGCGCGGGCGCGAGGCGCTCCGCGAGGCCGAGCGCTGCCTCACGACGCTCGGGCTCATGGGGATCAAGTTCCAGGCGACCGCGCAGGCCTTCTTCCCTGACGACCACCGCTTCTATCCGCTCTACGACCTCTGCCGGTCGCTGGGAAAGCCCGTCCAGTTCCACTCCGGCACGACCGGCTTCGGCGCCGGCACCCCGGGCGGCATGGGGCTCAAGCTGAAGTACTGCCGGCCGATCCCCCACCTGGACGACGTCGCCGCGGACTTCCCCGACCTGACGATCATCGCCTGCCATCCGTCATGGCCCTGGCAGGACGAGATGATCGCGGTGTGCCTCCACAAGGCGAACGTCTTCATGGAGATGTCGGGCTGGTCGCCGAAGTACTTCTCCGAGCCGCTGAAGCGGGAGATCAAGGGCCGCCTCCAGGACCGGGTCATGTTCGGGTCGGACTACCCCGTGCTGAGCTACGAGCGCCTGTTCCGCGACTGGGAGTCCGAGGGCTACCCGGACACCGTCCTGGAGAAGGTCTACCTCCGGAACGCCGAGCGGATCCTGGGCCTCCACCCCTGACGCCGGGCGACCGGCGCGCTCCACCGCCACTGACCTTGACCCGCGGCGGCAACCGATGATAGTCAGGGCCTCGTGAAGCTCGCCGGCAAGGTCGCGCTGGTCACCGGTGCCGCCCGCGGGATCGGCCGAGGCATCGCCCTCGCGCTCGCCGGCGAGGGCGCCCACGTGGCCGCCGCCGACCTCGGCGTGCCGAACGACGGCGCCATCGCGTACCGGCTCGCCCGTCCTGCCGACCTGGAGGAGACGGTCCGCGGCGTCGAGGGTCGCGGCGTCCGCTCCCTCGGCATCGCCGGCGACGTCACGCAGGCCGCCGACGCCCGGCGCATCGTCCGGGAGACGGTGGCCGGCCTCGGCGGGCTCGACATCGTGGTGAACAACGCCGGCGTGCTGGTCGGGGGCCCGTTCGACCAGCTCACCGAGGCGCAGTTCGACCGCATGATGGCCGTCAACGTGAAGGGCGTGGTTCTCGTGATCCAGGCGGCCCTGCCCGAGCTTCGGGCGCGGGGCGGGGGCGCCATCGTGAACATCTCCTCGATCTCGGGCAAGACCGGCCGCGCCTTCACCGCGGGCTACGCGGCCTCGAAGTTCGCCGTCGTCGGGCTCACCCAGGCCCTCGCCCACGAATTCGGCGCCGCCAACATCCGCGTGAACGCCGTGTGCCCGGGGCTCCTCCGGACCACGATGTGGACCGACGGCGTCGCGCCCGCCCGGGCGGTGTCCCTGGGCGTCCCGGTCCACGAGGCGTTCGACGCCTTCGTCCGCCAGACCACGCCCCTCGGGCGCGAGCAGACCCCCGAGGACATCGGCGAGGCCGTTGTCTACCTGTGCCGCGCCGAGAACGTCACCGGCGTCGCCCTCAACGTCGCCGGCGGCGTGGAGATGCACTAGCCCCCGCCCCCCTCCGAGCTTCCGTCGCCCTCCCCTGCCCGGGGCGCTTGCATCATCCGCTGCGGCGCCACTTCGGCTAGAATGGCGGCGCCCTTTCGGGCGACATCTTCTTCGTGATCGTGTGCCGACGAGCGCCAGCTGGGGAGGCGGCATGAAGGCCTGCGGATGAGCTCCCGTCTGGACGAGCGCACGGCCCCGATCAGGATCGGGCTGATCGCCGGCGGCCCGGAGGGCGTGGCCCTTCTCCAGCTCGTGCTCGGCTGGCCGGCGGCGGAGGTGGTCGTCGTCGTCGACCCGCTCCCGGATGCGCTCGTGCTCCAGGAGGCGAAGCTGCGTGGGATCCCCGCGGCGACCCGGCACCTGGAGGTCTTCAGCCACCTCCCGGTGGAGCTGGTCGTCGAGTCGACCGGCCAGGCGGCCGTCCTGGACGAGTTCCTCCGCGCGCGCCCACCGGGTGTCGAGGTCGTGGGCTCCCGGAGCCTGCCCGCCTTCCGCCGTCTGCTCCGCGACCTGACGAAGAGCCTCGAGCAGCAGACGGCGACCGGCGAGATCCTGCGCGTCATCTCCAGCTCGCCGACAGATGTTCAGCCGGTCTTCGACACGATTGCGCGAAGCGCCTTGCAACTCTGCGACGGCAACTACTGCTTCGTCTTTCGCTTCGACGGCGAGCTCCTCCATCTCGCGGCGCACCACGGGGCGTCGCCAGAGGGGGCCGAGGCGCTGAGAAGGGCTTGGCCGATGCCACCCAGCGGCGGAAGCGCCGCCGGCAGGTCCGTGCTCAGCCGCGGCGTCGCGCACATCCCGGACGTCGAGGCGGACTCCACCTATGTTCTCGGGGCTGTCGCGGCGATCGCGGCCTATCGCGCCACCGTGGCTGTTCCGATGCTGCGTGACGGCGTGCCCATCGGAACGATCAACGTGTCGCGGGAGCGGCCCGGCCCCTTCTCGGAGCGGCAGATCGAGCTCCTCAAGACCTTCGCGGACCAGGCCGTCATCGCCATCGAGAACGTGCGCCTCTTCAAGGAACTCGAGGCGCGCAACCGCGACCTGACCGAGACCCTCGAGCAGCAGACCGCCACCAGCGAGATCCTGCGCGTCATCTCGAGCTCCCCGACCGACGTCCAGCCGGTGTTCCGGGCCATCGTGGAAAGCGCCATACGACTGTGTGCTGCGCGCTTCGGCGCCGTGTTCCGGTTCGATGGTGAGCTCGTTCATCTGGTGGCCCACCAGAATCTCACCGCGGAAAACGTGCAGGTCCTCGAGCGCCTGTACCCCATGCGGCCGAGCCGGGGCCAGGGCTCGGGGCGCGCCATCCTCTCCGGCGCGGCCGTGCAGATCGAAGACGCCCTTGCGGACCCCGAGTACCGCCAGGACGTTGCCACCGCCGCAGGATGGCGCAGCATGCTGGTCGTGCCCATGCTGCGTGAGGGCAACGTGGTCGGCACCATCAACGTGCACCGGGCTCAGGCCGGCGCCTTCCCCGAACGGCAGGTGGATCTCCTCAAGACCTTCGCCGACCAGGCCGTTATCGCCATCGAGAACGTCCGCCTCTTCAAGGAGCTCGAGGCCAGGAACCACGACCTCACCGATGCGCTCGAGCAGCAGACGGCGACCAGCGAGATTCTCCGGGTCATCTCGAGCTCCCCCACCGACATCCAGCCGGTTCTCGACGCGGTCACCGAGAACGCCGCCCGATTGTGCGACGTGCCCGACGCGGCGATCTTCCAGGTCGACGGTGATCGGCTTCGTCTCGTCGCCAACCGCGGGCCCATCCCGCACTTCTCTCTGGGCGACACGCGGCCCATCGCTCGCGACTGGGTGTCGGGGCGCGCGGTCAGCGATGCCACGACGATCCACGTGGCCGATCTCTCCGCATCGGAGAATGATTTCCCCCAGGGGGCAGCGTACGCGAAACAAATGGGCCACCGAACCACGCTGGCGACCCCTCTGTTGCGCGAGGGAGCGGCGATCGGGGTCATCTTGATCCGCCGCCTCGAGGTTCGTCCCTTCGCGACCAGGGAGATCGAGATCCTCAAGACCTTCGCTGACCAGGCCGTCATCGCCATCGAGAACGTGCGCCTATTCAAGGAGCTCGAGGCCAAGAACCGCGACCTGACCGAGACCCTCGAGCAGCAGACGGCGACCAGCGAGATCCTGCGTGTCATCAGCAGCTCCCCGACCGATGTTCAGCCAGTGTTCGACACGATTGCCGCCAACGCGCTCCGGCTGTGCGATGGCCTGTGGAGCGCGGTGACGCGATTCGACGGCGAGCTGATCCATCTGGTCTCCCATCACAACGTGGGCAATCCCAGCAGGATGGACGCGCTCCGCCGGGCCTTTCCCCGGCCGCCGCGCGAGGGCGGCGTGAACGACCAGGCGATCCTCACCGGGACCATTGCCCATGTGGCGG